>JAEINM010000502.1 GCA_016342385.1 Spirochaetaceae bacterium
GCACTCTTAAATAATCTTTCAGCTTTTGCAGGACTTCGTGAACCGGAATTACTCCCAGAACTATCACTAGTATCACCATAAGAATATGTATTGTCATTTGTAACATCAGAACCATCCGAGTTTCCAGACATCATATTACTGTACTGGTAATCATCAGCTGCGAGTCCAGTCGGATCAATAAATGTCAAAGGGTTCTGATTAGCATATCCAAACCAGTTGATACCGTCTTTTATAGGGTCTTCTGTAATAAACCGACCTAGTTCAGCATCATACCACCTTGCATTGAAGTAATACAATCCGGTGTCACGGTCAATTTTCTTGCCCGTATAACAACCATTCACTCCACTGCTCCAGTGTTTCTCTTTCTTCTATCAGTCAGTTTATTAACAACCAGCAGCAAGGGGAAAAGAAATGCCAGCCCCATGGCTGTTGTGACAAATAGCCATTTGAGAACTGTGGCGGCGGAAGCGCAGACTGCGAGAATAGAGTATTCCGAAGGGTATAACCCCATGGCCAGTGAAAGGAAGGTGTTTTCCAGCAGATCCAATACCATGGCGGCTATGGGAACAATGATCCAACGGGAGGAGCGGAAAAAAACCCACCCGATCCGGAAGACAGAAAAAGCGATGGCACTCAGTATAAACAGGCCGTAGACAAAGGGAAAAATCAGATCGAATGTCCATCGGTCGTAAATATAGGCGGCACGGCCCGTCTCTCCATAGGCGGCGATTGTATCATACACCACCTGAGGTGCATAAAAAAATGAAGTATCAAAGGAACCGGCTTCCGGTGTGTAAAGGGCCGCTTTCTCAGACTGACCGGGAAGAACCACTATAAGAAAAATGATAAACACGATTGTCGTGCAGAGAAAAATGTATGACTTTGAAAAAAAACGGACTATTGTATTCATATTAAACACCTGTAGAGCCGGATTTCAAATCCGTCTCTACATTATTGAATCCTTCTCAGCGCAACTCTATCGTAATGTCTGGAGAATCAGACTGAATGACTGCTTCATCGATAGATTTATAGGAATACAAAATGGTTCCACCAGTCACTCTTTTAATCTGCTTGCCCTCAAACCTCACTTTGAAAATCAATCCCGGGCTGTTGGTATTCACCCTTATGATATTATCCTCTATTTTAAAGTCCACAGCCTGACTGTCGTAATGCTCCATGGCTCGAAATCCGTCATAAACATTCATGGGCCTCAGCCAGGGATAATTCGTCCGGACAAAAGACATCATGCTGTCGAAATCCGCTTTTAATTCCTCCCAGCTTTTGCCCTTGCCCCGATAGGGATCATAGACATCATCGGCATGGATAAAATGGCTGAATAAACCGGGTCCATTAATTCCCGAAACAATGTTCACTTTAACAAGTTCCGTTAGAAAATACCCCGAAGAGAGCCGTGGGAGCATATAAATATGAGGAAATTCTTCATTAATACCAAATTCGTAAGCTTCCTCTTCTATATCCTCACTGGTATGGAGTGTACACATCGCTTTAATAGAAGGGAAAATCCGGCTAAGAGCTTCTATCCCGGCGGAAGAGATGACATTATGAGGAGCCACATAGGTCCGGGGCAGATTCTGTTCACCAAAAAGTCTTATCCACTCCTCTCGGGCCATTGCGACGGACAGTGCCATATTTTCTTCCGATGGCCAGACAAAGGCATTTAATTCCGATGAGATGCTGGTCAGGGACATATGATTGTAACCATGGAATCCCAGTTCTATCCCCTTATTCAGGTGATCCAAGGCGATTCCGTAAGCCGCGTTGTTTTCAGCTACAAAAAACTCTCCCGTCTGAAAAGGAGGTTCTGTTGTCACATTGTAATTGAAAACGAGAAAACTGGAAAAAGGCTGATCCCATTTTTTCAAAAAATCCTGAATCTCGGGCCACCATGTTTTCGTATAGAATTGAGTATCAGTTTCGTTAAAAGGTTCTCTGACGACATTGTACATCGGCAATGGCCAGTCATCGAGATACATGATGCTCAGAGCAGGAGTGGCCGCCAGCCCGATGGGCTGTGTGTAGAGAATCGAATCGACAATAAATCCCATAAAACCACCGATTGAGAAGAGATTCCAGTTCCATGTCAGAACCTGTCCCTTGTGAATTGTAGTTTTCCACAGCAGAGGTTCTCTCTCATTGAAACTGGTTCCCAGAATCTGAGCATTATCCACCGGGACAGATCCACCTGGTTGCCAGAGAGATTCTCTATCATTTATCTCCACATTTTCACCCGTAATAAATCCCTTACTGATTTTATACCCTGTATTTTCCCGAACAGTTCTCCGGGTTTCCTTTATCCCCAGGAAGGGGGCCAATTTGTTAAACCGCCCACTTTTCAGAGAGACAATACTGCCGCCGTCTTTGAGATACTGTTCAAAAACAGCCGGATCCAATCCGCTGTCGGAATCGAGTATCAAAGCCACTGAGGAAAAAGGGGTGAAGTCCAGAGGAACAAGTCCACGGAAGGAATTGGGTTGGAGAATCTGATATTCAATCTTGGCTCTTTTAAAGGCACTTTCCGTATACTCAAGGGCCAGGGCGGATTCTTCTGTCGAAGGATTGACCAGTATGGCCACTGTCTGGCTGACCGCCTCGGGAAAAAGGGCCGCCTTAATAAATTCCGGGAGATT
>JAEINM010000503.1 GCA_016342385.1 Spirochaetaceae bacterium
TACACCTTTAGAATTTCCCGTTGTACCAGAGGTGTATAATATGGCAGCGACATCTTCCTCTGCTATGTCATAGATGTCTTCTGTATAAGATATTGATTCATCGATTGAACCTTTTATCAAACTGAGTGTTTCCAGTGAATAAACCGGAAAATTCAGTGCAATTTCATCAATTTTCAGTTTCTGTTTTGCTGATAGAAAAATCATTTTTGCTTCACTGTGATCCAGAATATTGGCAATTTGTTTTGAACCAAAATCGGGAAGAATTGGTACGATAACAGCACCAAAGGAGGTTACAGCCAGGTAGACAATTCCCCAGTTCGGCTGATTCTCACTCAAAAGAGCAACTTTGTCACCTTTTCCGATACCGGCCTGTACCAGATATGTTTTCACATTATTTATTTCTAATTTAACATCCCCGTATGAGAGGTATTCTCTGCCTATATAACCAAAAGCTTTCTGTGAAGCGGGAATATTATGATTGTCCAGTAAACTTCGAAATGTGTATTCATTCATTAATTTTTTCCAATATATTGATTTTCAATTATTGTAGCATAACTAATTGAGATTATCATTCAAAAAAATTGCTCCCCTACTGCCTCTACATTCATTACAGAAGAAGGATTTCTATTAATGAGATAACCGGGACTTTTTCTTTCAGAAGATATCGACCACCTTCAAGAACCACGATTCATGAACTTTCCCGATTGGTAATATTCGGATTACGAGCCTGCCAACCTTGAAATGACGGATAAAAACCTGTATATTGCCATTAATAACAGTAATATCTACGTATTCCTAAGGCCTTTTTTTCAGGTAATATTCAGAAAAAAGAACAAAGCTGTCGATGAGGATTTATTGAAAAGATTCTTTTTCGGACAGTTGTTATGTGAAACCAACTCACAATCGTAAATAGAAACTGCCCTATAGAAGTGAATAAATAAGGATAAAAGACTAATGAAAAAAATTCTAATTAAATTAATATCAATTACATCCATTATGTTAATCGGATTAATCAGCTGTGATAATCCTACGAATAAGGGATTTGTCTACAGCCCCCCTACCTACCCAATAAAGATAGAAATTACCGGATCATTAAGTGGGGAAACAATAACCGCCAATGTAAGCGAGGCAGCATGGGGTGATACGGTTACACTGACAGCTAATCTAAATACTGATCGAAAGGTTCGAGTAAGTATTCCCGGAAAAAGAGCTACACCTCAACTGATAACAGATGATGATGGATCATCCTTTTTTTCCATGCCTGCAGGAAATACAGTAGTAACAGCTGAATTCATCGATATAAGCGAATTCGCCATTGGTGATGACGGTCCTGCCGGAGGATTGATATTCCATGTAGATACAACTGATCCTTTAAACGTAGTATATTATGAAGCAGCTCCTGTTAACTGGGAGGGAGATTCCATCTGGGACGATCCCAATCCCGAAACCGTTACCAGGCATAAAGATCCATTAATCCCATGGGGTGGATATGGAATAACATGCAATAATACTACAGGTACAGCCATAGGAACAGGAAAAGCTAATACTGCATCCTTAATAACTCATAGTCATGGTTCAACCCAAAATGAGCCAGAACATACAGCGGCATTAATGGTTCATTATGCAGATGGAACAGGTGATAGCACAACTAGAAGAATTATTGGAGACAATAATTATGCCGACTGGTTTCTGCCGTCACTTGAAGAGTTAATTCTAATGCGTGAAAATCTCTATGATTACAATCCATCATTAGGGGAATTCGACGGTACATCCTACTGGAGTTCATCTGAATACAATGACAATGATGCTTCACGTGTGGCGTTCTACAATACTGAGACAGATAGTACATACCAGAAGTATCAGAAAAGACCAGTTCGCCCTGCCCGCTCTTTTACAACGAATTAAGTATATATTATTCAATTGATATTATAGGATTCACATACTGAAACTGCCCTTATTCCCCAGCTGCCCGCAGGCGGCCATGATCTGCTCCCCCTGGCTGTAGCGGGTAAAAGTGCGGATTCCGCCGTCGAGAAGCTGGCGGTGAAACCGGTTCAGTTCATCCTGTTCCGGCTTTTCAAACTGACCGTCTGAACCCGGATTATAGGGGATGAGATTTAAAGTGATATAGGGAAAATCCTGAGCAAATCCAATCAGCTTCCGCCCATTGACAGTCCCATCAGTCAAACCTTTAATCAGAACATATTCCAGATAGAGTAGATCCTTTTTTCCATATTGTTCTAACTGCATCAGGGCTGTTTTAAGCTCATCCAAAGGCCATCTTTTGTTTACAGGCATAAGCTGACTGCGAATAGTATCATCTGCTCCGTTAAGGCTAACAGCCAGGTGGAGTTTGTGATAGTCATTCTCTTTTGTCCTCCCTAAATCCGACAGACGGTTAATGCCATCCACATGGCCCGCCGTCGAGAGGCAGATAGATTTTTTATTGATATTCATCGCCCAGGGATGAGACATTATATCGATTGCTTTCATGACATTATCAAAATTATCAAAAGGTTCTCCCATTCCCATAAAAACAATATTGCGGATATCTTTTTTAAAAACGAGCTGAGCCGTCATGAGCTGAGCCAGGATTTCTCCGGCGGACAAATTCCGCTTTATCCCCATTTTACCTGTT
>JAEINM010000504.1 GCA_016342385.1 Spirochaetaceae bacterium
AGCTCCCCAAAGAAGCTGATCCCCTACAGTGAAAGCTGTCAGGTAATCACCACCCATTTTCATTTTCCGCACACGACCTACAGGGACTTTCAGTGTTCCTGAAACAGCTGCCGGCGAGAGGTATTTGAGTGTATCCTCTTTATTGTTGCTTATAAGATCGGACCATTGGTTGCCATTCCTGATCATATCTTCTATTTCATCGAGAGGAATATCATTTTTAAGTTTGATTGTCAGTGCCTGACTGTGGCATCGCATCGATCCCACCCTGACACAGAGACCATCAACATTTATGGGAGTTTCAGGTTTCAGAATTTTATTGGTTTCCACAGAACCTTTCCATTCTTCTTTGGTCATGCCATCTTCCACGGCCTTGTCTATCCAGGGGATAAGGCTGGCTGCCAGGGGAGCGCCAAAATTCTCGGTAGGAAGTGAACCATCAGTCAGTTTTTCAGTTACCAAGCGGTCTATGTCGAGTATAGCCGATGAGGGATCATCCAGAGCGGAACCTCCCGCAGCTCCTATATCTCTCATCTGCAGAAGAAGTTCTCTCATATTCTTTGCACCGGCGCCGGAAGCTGACTGATAAGTCATGGATGTCAACCATTCAATGGTATTATTGTTGAACAGACCTCCCAGGCCCATAAGCATGAGGCTGACAGTACAATTTCCACCGGCGAAGGTTTTTATACCGTTTTTAAGAGCCCTATTTATAACATCCCTGTTTACGGGATCGAGTACAATTTCACTTTCACTGGCCATTCGCAGAGTCGAAGCGGCATCTATCCAGTATCCATTCCAACCGGCTTTCCGCAGTTCCGGGTATACTTTTTCTGTATACGAACCGCCTTGACAGCAGATGACGGTTTCCATTTTTTTTAGTGCGTCCAGATTATAGGCGTCTTCCAGCAAAGGGACATCGTAACCGATTGCCGGAGCTTTCTGCCCGGCCTGTGAGGTTGAAAAGAACAGGGGATCAATATGATTAAAATCGTTTTCAGTGGTCATCCTATCCATAAGGACTGAGCCGACCATTCCTCTCCATCCGATTAATCCTGTTTTCATTTTCATATAAGTACCCTTGTCATAAAGATTAGAGGAATTCTTGTATATCGTCGGATAATTATCAATATGGAAAACAGAAAAAAACAAAAAAATCAGTTCTTCAAGAGAATCTTTCCCCTATTCGATGAAAAAATGAGTGATAAAAGGGGGATATGGCATTTGACTTATTAGAGTAATTACTCTATATTCTTATTAGAGTAAATGCTCTAATGGCTGAGGAGAGTTATATGAAAACTACAATTTACTATTTTACAGGTACAGGTAATTCACTGCAGATCGCGGAAGAAACTGGGAGGATGCTCGGTAATACCGAAATTGTTGCTATTAATAAACTAAGCGGTACAGATCATGTCTCTCTGTCAGAGAGGATCGGATTTGTTTTTCCACTTTACTATTTTGGTTTGCCGGGAATTGTTGAGAGATTCATTCAAAACCTTGATTTAGACAATTCAACGTATATTTTTTCACTTATAACCTGTGAATTTGGCAATGGAAAGGCGATTAGGCAACTGGATAATATCATGTCCGGAAAGAACAGAAACATGGATTCCGCTTTTTATATTCCCATGCCCAATAACTACCACAGTCCTCCATTTATGTTGCCGCCGATGCCCCGAAAACAAGGTGAAATAATTAACAGAGCAATTAAGAAATTATATAAGTCAATCCAGATAATACAAAGAGGAGAACAGAAAAAGAGTCATGAGAGCTGGTTATTCAATACTATTCTGCTCTCAGAAAGGAATCATAATCTCTGGAAAAAGAAGCTGCCCCTCATTGATAAACGATACAGTTTTACCGAAGCCTGCACTTCTTGCGGTATATGTACAAAAGTGTGTCCTGTTGATAATATATGTTTTTCAGAGAATAGACCTGAATGGAATGGCAATTGTGAAATGTGTATGGCTTGTTTGAATTTATGTCCTGAGAAAGCTATCCAGTATATGGGCAATAATATAAAAAGAGGATATCTAAATCCCAATATTAAGTTAAAGGCGCTTATGAATTGATACCTTTTAACATGGTGGCTAATTACAACGGGGAGGATCTGTAAATGAGCCGAAAAGATCAGATATTAAAATCAGCACTTATCCTTTTTAATAAGAAAAGTATCCGACCTGTAACAACGAACCATATCTCTACTGAAGCAGGAATAAGTCCCGGGAATCTCTATTATCACTTTAGAAATAAAGAAGAAATAATCCTGGAGCTATTTCAGTTGATGATTAAAGAAGAGGAGAGAGCCTGCGAGAGTATAATAATTGAAGATTTTACATCTCTGGAGAATTATTTTAAGCATTATATTTCAGTTTATTATGAATTCAGATCACTTAAAAAAGAGATTCTTTATATAAAATATCTAAGTCCTGAACTTGAAGAAATTTCAAAGGTCTATTTTGAGAATATGGTGAAAGATTTAAGAATTATGGTCTCTGAATTCTCTCTGCATGGAATACTCAGGGAATTAAGTGAATCAGAGACTGAAAGACTGGTTGATCACATCAGCCTTCTCGCTCTATTCTGGTTACCTTATTGTGAGATGAATGAAGGTAATTC
>JAEINM010000505.1 GCA_016342385.1 Spirochaetaceae bacterium
TATTAATAAATAATGCGGGTTTTCTGAAAACCCGACGGTATGAAAATTCCCGGGGAATTGAAATGTCCATGGCAGTAAACTATTTTGGAACAAGAGCACTGACTACAGCGCTTCTTCCATTACTGGAGAGGGGCGGACGCATCATCAATGTCACTTCAAGCATGGCCTCTAGAGGTTTTCTGGATTTTGAGAATCTCTACCTGGAGAAAAACTGGTCGGGGTTTCAGGCCTATTTTAACTCCAAGTTCGCCCAGAATCTGTATACCAGGGAACTGGCGGAAGAACTGAGAGATAAAGAGATAACCGTCAATGCCCTTCATCCCGGTAATATCATAACCAATATATGGGAAGAACTCTGGCCCTATAATAAAATCCTGAAGCGGCTTATTGCGCTGATAGAAAGGACAGGGTTTCTCTCGGCTTATAGAGGGGCCAGGACTCCTGTTTATCTGGCCATATCACCCCAGGTGAGTCATGGGACTGATGGGTATTATATAAACTGCAAACTTGTCAAATGGCCTTCAAACTGCCGGAACAGAGATCAAAATAAAACTATCATTCAGAGACTTCATCAATATCATACTGTTTAAACAGATTCAGCATGATTTTCTGCGGGCCTTTAATCTCTACATAGATTCCCCTGGCTTTTAATTGTGTATAGATACTGAGCAGAGCGGAAATACTCTCCTTCTCGATCTGTTTAACTTTTGTGAAATCCAGGAGTATACTGGGTGTTTTCTTTTTTACTTCCAGTTTGATCAGATGAACCAGATATTCGAGGTTAGAAAGGGTCATGACTCCAGTGATAATAAACTTACCCGGTCTGGAACTGTCCATAAGCACATTGAAAGGAGATTCCCATTTCTTTACCGGTTCCTCTTTGCTCTTTTTGTCATTGCTGATCTGGTCGAGCATTTCATTTGTATTTCTTAAACGATCAACCAGACCCTTAATCAATTCCATAAACCAGCTTGGTACATTGTAGATATTGTTGTAGAATTCTCTTGTATCAATGACATGTACAATTCCCGGTTTGGCTGCCCTGACGTCAGCAGATCGAACCCCTTCCTTAATTAGTGACATTTCTCCTATCACATCTCCCGCTTCGGCTTCCGCCAGAACGATACTTCCTGATTTAGTCGATCGGGATATTTTAAAAAGTCCGGTTTTAACAACATACATAGTTGCTTCAAATTCACCCTGTTTTATAAGCAGATCATCTTTTTCAACTCTTTTCATTGGAACATGAGTTTTCGTCATAATCTCCTGGAGACCTTTTATTGAAAGTACTTTGTCCCGGATCAGCTGCATGTTTTCTATGAGAAGTTTTTCATCGGCCAGGACTGTCGATTGAGTCAGGCCGAATAGATAATTAATCCCCGCCTGATCAATATCAATAACATCAGAAAAATCGAGAACGATGGGATTTAGTTTTTTTAATCGCAACTCCCGTATTTTTGCTTTAACGACTTCGATAGCATTTTCTGTGAATTGCCCTTTCAGGTAGAGTCTTCCCGGTTTTAACAGTTCGAAATTATTGATTTCCAGGTGTTTCAGGTCATCGGCTCTTCGTCCTTCCGGTTTTTCCGACAGATCTTCCCGGATCAGATAATCTCCCAGCAGTTCTGTTGTTGACCGTATCCTCCGGACGAGAACTTTGGCAATATTGACAGCCCAGGAGGATAGTCCCAGGTTCTCGTCTTCCAGTATAGAGGGATTTAAGACATTAGCTATAACGCTCGATTCGGCAATAACAGTGGCAGAGCGTTTAATACCGGTCAGGAAGGACATCTCACCGACATAATGACCTTTTCCCAATTCTGTCAGGGGGATTTGACTGCCATCTTTTTCAATGAAAACTTTTACACTTCCTGAGCGTATAATATACATCTCCCTGGATGTGTCACCACTGCGAAAAAGAGAGTCTCCTTCATTGAATCGGACAAGTTTGTTTTCTTCCATTATTCCCCCATAGAAGAATTATAAACTATTTTAATCCTCTTTTCACAATCCTCTTTAATCTCGGTTCAAAAGGGGGGGCGGAAGAGGGATATAATTAAACACACATTAAATAATTTTGATTTTCTCCCAGTATTATTTTAGAATATATAAAAGTGAACATAATTATAAATATCAGAATATAAGTTAAAAAAAAGAGGGATTTATGAGAAAAACGACTTTAGCTGGACGTATAAGATTGTGGCTCTTTGCCATCACAATTATTTTTATTGCCCTGTTATATTTTGTATTTATAACGATTTTCCGCGATGAACTGAATAGGGAACTGGTATTAAAAAACAACATACACATGTCACTTCTGGAATCAGAGGTTTATGGGTGGTTGGAAGAACGGAAGAACCTGCTCTTTGAAGCGGGAGTTCTGATGGAATCCTCTACGGGAGATTTTGAACAGGCAACGAATCTTCTTGATCGGGCCAACGATTTTTTCCCGGAAATACTCTGGTTCTATTTCGGTTCAAAAAATGCTGTCAGAGATGGTGGATATTATATAGATGGTGATCACTGGGTTCCCGAAGATGATTGGGACCATACACAGAGACCATGGTTTACCGCTGCAACCTCAGGTGATGTGAAAATGATCGAACCTT
>JAEINM010000506.1 GCA_016342385.1 Spirochaetaceae bacterium
AAAATTCCTGGTTTCAGCCCTATAGAGGTTGCTAAGTGTCTGAAGTTCATAGAGAAGATTGCTTTGTATCTTTTTTGTCTCCAGATTTGATTGTTTCAGAAGGTTCTCAATCCGGATCAGAGGACTTAGGTGAAAATCCGTATCGATCACTTTCCCCAGAGGAATGAGAGGAGAAGAAAATCTCGTGTTAACCTGAATCGTATTGAGAAAATTGTCCACGCCAATTTTCTTTTCATTCATATGAAGCTGGGAAGGAAAGAAGAAATAGAAATCCAGATTATAGATGGAATTCCTGAGAGTTTCATCAAGAGGGTATTCCATTTTAATTTCCAAATGCTTTTTGCTGTGCTTTCGAATAGAACAACGAAACAATTTAGCCATCTTCTAACCTTCCCGACCAATATATTTTTATCTTTTGAGAGAACTATCCTTTACGGGATGAGAAAACCGAGGCTCCTGAGACAAAATAGCGGCTCATCGTAAAAAAGAGAATCAGCATGGGAATACTTCCCAGAACAGCTACAGCCATCATAGCTCCCTCATCAGTATACTTTTCAGCAGCAAATTTGACAATGTATAGGGGCAGGGTTTTCATTTTCTCGCTTTGAGATATCAGCAGGGGCCATAAAAGATTATCCCACTGACTCCTAAAAGTCAGTATCGAAAGAGTCGCTATGGCTGGAGCGCAGTTGGGAAGCACTACTTCCCAAAAAATCCGAATTTCACCGGCACCGTCTATACGGGTAGCATCGAGGAATTCATCGGGGAAGGGCAGAAGGTACTGGCGCATCATAAACACCCCGAAAGCGTTAACCAGAAAAGGAAGGGTTAACCCACCGTAACTGTTCTGAAGATGCAGTTTAGTCGCTACAAGATAAAGGGGTATCATTATGGCTTCAAATGGAATCATCATGGTTGCCATAATGGCCAGAAAAACAAGATTCCGGCCCTTGAATTTGAACTTTGCCAGGCCATACCCCGTTACACAGGACAGTATAACCGTGGTAAGGGTCACAATTACCGAAACCAGTATTGAGTTGAAAAAATTGCGGATAAATATATAACTTTCATCATTTCCGGCGATAGCCTTGGCAAAATTCTGCCAGTGGAAACCCTGAGGAATCCAGCGAAAAGGCATTTTTAATATATCTTTACTCGGCATCATCGATGCTGAGAACATGAATAAAATGGGTATAAGTGTAAAAATTAGTGCCCCGATTAAAACAGTAGCAATAAGAATATTTACAAGGGTCTGAATCTGTTTGTTTTGGGATTCAACTGTTAAACTTTTCATCTAAAATCTCCTAATAGCTCACGTCGTCGGCTTTTGAAGTTTTAAACTGAAGCCATGTAAAAAAGAGCATTATAATAAATAGAATAATACTCATGGCACTGGAACGACCTATAAGATGATCTCTTATGCCCGTATTGTAGATATTCAGAGTAATAACATTTATCGGAGCCTGTGGAGCACCGGATTGTACAAATAAATACTGGGTACTGAATGTTTTCAGACACTGGAGCATAGACATGACCGAAACAAGAATGATAGTGGGTTTCAGAAGGGGGAATGTGATCCTCCAGAAACTATCCCAGGTATTGGCCCCATCAATTTTAGCGGCTTCATAAAGAGAACCGGGAATTGCCGATAAACCGGCTATAAATATTACCACAAAATACCCGATATATTTCCAGAAATATACCAGAATTGTCGATAGCTGAACCATAAATGAATTGGCCAGCCATTTGTGATCAATACCGGGAGTATTCATAAAAAAATTAACCCACTGGTTTCCCAGCCCTCTGGGATCAAAAATAGAAAGCCAGATAACCGCAGCGACAACAGAGGAAAGTACAGCCGGAGCATAATAGGCTAACTGAAGAAATTTCTGCCATTTTTTAATCATAAGAATAAATACAGCCAGCATTAAACTGATAACAAGAAGAGGTATAAAAGTCCCCACTGTGAATACAAATGTTGCCCTTATGGAATTCCAGAAATCGGAAGATCCGAACAGATAGGTATAGTTCTTTAATCCAATTAAAGTCGGAGCTTTGAGAGAGAGGATATTTTTCCTGAACAGACTAGTATAGGCGGCAGTCAGGATCGGGTAAAAGCTGAATATTGAAAAAAATAAAAGAGATGGAATAACAAACATCCATCCCCAGCGAGCTTGTTTTTTTTCTATTCCACTATAGGGTTTTTTCATGCTGTTTCCTTAATATAAGTTGCGGGTTTAGCCCGAAGCGCTGCCCGCAACTTTAAAAATTTATTTTTCCCTAGGGGATTACTGCTGATCAAGAACTTCTTGAGCTTTCACTTTCAGAGACGCCAGCGCTTTTTCCGGAGCAATCCCGGACATCATAACATCTTCAATAGCCCCTTTTATCAACTCCTGAATCTTGGCGCTGTTTTCGGCATAATAGACAATATTTCCCTTAGCCATATCATCAGCAAAAACATCAGCATAGGGGATATTGGCAAATGTCTCGGAGGCCATCAGTTTTTTAGTAGGCTGAATCAGGCCGACTTCTGTGAGATACTCTTCTGGATGAGAAAGCATATAGGATACAAACTCCCAGGCTATTTTCTGTTCCCGATCGGATTT
>JAEINM010000507.1 GCA_016342385.1 Spirochaetaceae bacterium
TAGCGGCAATATGCAGGCTATATCCAAATATACTCATTGTAGGTTAATGGTTGCCTGACAGATTAAATAGGATAATCAAATAGAGACTCGAATTTGAAAATTTACAAAAATTTTAAGGAGAAATAGAATATGACATTTAAGGATATTATAGAAGGCGGTTTCCTTGATCATACAGAAAGTGATCTAACCATACTGGCAATTGTAGCAACATTATTTTTATCTTTCTCATTGGGGATGTTTATTTTTTGGATATATAAAAGAACATATCAGGGAGTTATGTATTCCAAAACATTCAATATATCTCTCATCGGCCTGGCAATGATTACATCATCTGTTATTCTGGCTGTCACGTCCAATATCATTCTCTCTCTCGGCATGGTTGGCGCTCTTTCTATTGTTCGATTCAGAACGGCGATTAAAGATCCTATAGATGTTATATATATGTTCTGGGCTATTGCCGTGGGGATTATTTCCGGAGCAGGACTCTTCCAACTGGCTCTTGTCTTTACACTGACAATAGGTACTGTTCTGTTTATATTCTCAAAAATCAATATCCGGAATGAACCCTATCTACTCATTGTCAATTATTCAAATCAGAATGTGGAAGACACTATTTTCAAGTTACTGAACGATGATATGGGTAATTATAAAATAAAATCAAAATCCAAGTCACCGGAGAGTTTTGAATTAACCGTGGAAATCCGTTCAACTAAAGATAAAACACATTTGGTTAATACCATCGATCAGCTGCCGGAAGTCAATCACACAGCCATGATCAGCTATGATGGTGAATATGCTGCTTAAAGAATGGTTTAGCTCTATTATTCTTTTATCTCTTTCAGTAATAATCTTTACCGTTCTGGCAAAAAATAACACTTCAACGGTTGAACAGGAAATAGAGAGGCAGAACGACAGTGGTAAATCCCCCATTAATGAGAAGGGAATTGTCATTCACAGAAATGTTCCGGAAGACTGGAAGGAATATCTCTTCCCTGAAGATGAAGTCATTGAGATCCGGATTATTGTGGAAGATTCTCAATGGAAGCACATATCAGAAAATGCCATTGAAGAAACAAATGTTCCTGCGACAATTCTGTTTAATGGTCAGAAACTGGAGAATATCGGATTCAGACCTAAGGGGAATTCCTCTCTGCTGAGTGCCGTAATAGAGGGGAAGAATCAATACAGTTTTAAATTGTCTTTTGATGAGTATTTTGATCAGAATCTATTTGGTATAAGGTCTATAAGTCTTAATAATTGCATGGGAGATCCCACCTTTATTAGGGAAAAACTGGCATACGAAATGATTGAAGAGATGGGATTACCCGTTCCACAGACTGTATTCTGTAATGTTTTTATTAATGATGAACTAATAGGATTGTATTTGGCCGTGCAGAGAATCGATGAAGTGATGATGTCTGCCTGGTTCGAAGAGGGAACTGGTGATTTATATAAGCCAGATGGAGCCGGAGCAGATCTTCATTATATCAGTGATAAGTTTAGTGATTATTCAGGGATGATATTGAAATCAAATAAGGGATTCAATGATAAAAATGCTCTTTTGAAATTGATTTATCATCTTAATCATGATGGTGAGGTAGAGTCCGTACTGGATGTTGAATCCTTTTTAAAATACCTTGCTGTCAGCACAACCATTATCAATCTCGATAGTTATCAGGGCGGGATGTTTCACAATTACTATTTATATGAACAAAATGGTCAATTTATTTTTCTCCCATGGGATTTCAACCTGACTTTCATGCCCTTTGGTTCACAGGGTATTGACGTAATCGATCCTGCTGAGTTTTTAATCGATGAACCGACGACCGGTCCGGTAGAAAATTATCCCCTTATAGATAAGATTTTATCAGTACCGGAGTATAGGGATCTATACCACAAATATATAAATGATGTGATTAAGGGACCTATGGAAATTGACAATTTGAGCAGAAGGGCCAATGAACTCTACGAACTTATAGATAGGTATATTTATAATGATTCTGTGCCCCAGTCCTCATATGAAGAATTCAAAAATGGATTATATGATACTGAAAGATCCAAAGCCCTACAATCACAACGCTCTTTCAATATAATAACGTCCATGATAAATGCTCCTGGTCTTTTAAGTTTTGCTGAAAAACGGGTTAACCATATTCATTCTCAACTTGCCGGTACAGTTCCATCGACAAATAATGGTATGGGTAACAATACAGGTGGTATGGGAAATAGAATGAACAGTATTGATGGAGGAGGACTAAAAGTCCAGAATTTATCTTCCTCTATTGATATGGATTTATTGAATAAATTAACAGTGAACATGAACAGAAAAGAAATGCAGATAATGATGGGGAACAGAGATAGACAATTTATGTCCGGAAAAATAAAAGAATTGATTAAAAACAAAGAACTGATCCTTTCTCCGATAGAAATTCTGAGACTCCTATTAGGTAAAAAGGGAATATGTTACTTATGGATGATTATTCTATCGTTTATGATATTAATTCTCTCACATTTTATAAAAAATCAGAATAAATTTCACTCTTTTTAATGGACAATTTACTTGACCTTACCCTAAGGGTAAAG
>JAEINM010000508.1 GCA_016342385.1 Spirochaetaceae bacterium
GATTAACCAGCTGATGTTGTTCAGTCTTCTTGTCTACATCCATTTTTTTAAAACTAGAGACCATAGAAGCCACATTATCCAGACTGTTTATTGCGAGATGTAAAGCTTCCTCAGTTGTATTTAAAAAACTATCAATTTCATGTTTTGTCAGTTTTTTAGCCTGGAAATCCGCCTTTAATTCCTTAAGGGTATTATCGAGGTAAGATAAGGATGTGACACAGACTCCCAATGGTGTATTTATTTCGTGTGCCACACCAGTGACTATCCTACCCATTGATGCTATTTTTTCTGCTTGAACCAGTTGCTTTTGCGTCTCTTTAAGTTTTTCTAATGCACTATTCAGCAGAGAATTACTTTCTTCCAACTGAACTGTTCGTTCATTCAGGTTCTGGACAAGCATAGCCCCATGAAATGCGCTGGAAATCATCCCCCGAAGGACCTCATAAATAAATCCACTGGTATTCCCGACATCAGTAATCAGATACCCGATCTGATGCTTCCTGAAATACAACGCCTGAACAAGCAGGTTACACCCTGATTCTGATAGAGAAGAATATAATTCATCGGGAAGTAATCGATTTGTAGGATAAGACGGGAGAACAGATACATCCAAACGAATTTTTTCGGTAAATGCCATTTCCATATGTGATTCTCTAAGATTGCTCTCCGGATCTTCATATGACGCTATAAAACAACTTTTAATACCAAGATCGGGAAAGGATTCAATAATCAGATCAAATAATTCAGTAATTGAAAATGTTGTTATAAGCAGCTGACCGACATGGCGAACTTTCTCCCATTCAATATCGGAAAAGAAATTATCATAGACCAATTTAGACATGTATAGACGTTGAGATGTAATCGTAATGATGTCTTTCATCTGCTGAAACAAATATAAATTCCGTTCAATTATTTTCATATAGGGGAAATGGCATTCTATGAATTCTTTCAGGTAATCACAAATACAGTTTATATCACTCAGATTTTTTTTTATGAAAGACAGGTCATCCAGGATTTTCTCCATATCCATAAAATATGCGGCGGCCGATTTTATGTCCTGTTTTATTAAGGCTTCAAAAAAAGAATGGCATATTATATCATTCCATTGGGGTAGAAAAAATCCTTTCCATAACTTGGGAAGCTCCTGTCGTAAAATCTTTTTTTTCTCGATGAATAGTTTTTTCAGAATGCTTTTATCTATTTCCTCTAAAATCTTATCGGGGTGTTCCAGTTTTGACAGGAAGATTGACTCTCTACAGCCACAGGATTGTCTGGTAATCATTTTTGCCTGCAGATATGTACTTTCGGGTATGTCTTTTCCTTCAATAAGAATTATCAGATCCTCTAAAGCTCTTTTTCCAATTTCAATTAGTGGTGCATAAGCTGTAGTGATAGGAGGTGTAGCCGAAGCAATTAACTCAGTGTCATCAAAACAAACTAAGGCAATTTCATCGGGAACTTTTACTCCTCGTTGCTGCAATGCAAAGAGAGCACCCAAAGCAAATGACTCCGATGGGGCAACAATTGCTTCAAAATCGGCAAAATTTCTGTTATCAAGTAATTCCAGGACAATCCGGGTGGCATTCTCAGAATAGAATTCACAGGGATCTGTAATAATGCGCTTATCAATAGTTATTCCATTGTCCATTAGGACATCTTTGTATGCACGAAAGCGTTCCTGAAGACCGGAGTGACCATCTGATCCCTGAATAAAGGCTATTTTAGAGTATTTGTGAAACAAAACCAAATGCTCAATAACTTGCCGCATACCCATGTAATCATCCATTAGAACAGAATGATAACCGGGAATAGGGACTTCAGCACTGACAATAGGAAATCCCCTGAACTGATTTACAAAATCTGAAAGTTCTTCTTTTGTGACAAACCAATTAATCATAGCTGTCCAGATTATTAGACCATCCAAACGTTCGGTGTTAATCATATTATTAATAGCATTTGCCTGATATTTGAAATCATTCTTATCACCTAATGCTTCACTGCAGAAACTTATCAGATTAACATCGTTTTCTTTCGCCGCATCAATAACTCCTCTCCACTCCAGTAATGAGATTTGATGGGGAATGGATCCTGTTAATAATCCAATGGTTTTTCTGTTGTTTGCAGACGACTTCATCTGATTATATCCTCTGACGATTTGATTATAAGAACTGCTCTATAAAGAAGTCTGAGGAAAAAGGAACTGACTGTCAAATTAAAAACCGAATCACATATGATTTGTAAAGGAACGATTAAGTTGATTATGACCTCACTCAAGTAGAGGTAACAAACTGGTATGATGATTCTTCTCAGCCAGGGACAAAGCTGTCTCCCCTTCAATATCTGTAAATCTTTTATTGATGCCAAGTGTCAGCAACTTCTTTACAATTCCTTCATGACCATCTATGGCGGCATAATGGAGCAGAGTTCTCTTTCTGCTGTCTATGACAGCAAAAGAAGCCTTATACTCTATCAATAAAAACACAATATCCCAGTTAAACTGTCTGGCTGCCAGAAGAATAAGAGGCTCGTCCGTGGGAGTTCGGGAATCGGGAT
>JAEINM010000509.1 GCA_016342385.1 Spirochaetaceae bacterium
CTTGGGCCGCTAGCTCAGCTGGCAGAGCAACGCCCTTTTAAGGCGTGGGTCACTGGTTCGAACCCAGTGCGGCTCATATCAAGTCTCCTTCGTCTAGGGGTTAGGACACCGGGTTTTCATCCCGGCAACAGGGGTTCGATTCCCCTAGGAGATGATAAGATGATTGCAGCATCTATAAAACGGTAAAACGCGGGCTGGTCGCAAGAATACTTGCTGCTCGCCCCTGCAACCTTGGGCCGCTAGCTCAGCTGGCAGAGCAACGCCCTTTTAAGGCGTGGGTCACTGGTTCGAACCCAGTGCGGCTCATCTGGTTAACAGCAGTCCTTTCAGGGCTGCTGTTTTTTTTCTCATTGAAATATCTGCATACTCTGTATATCCTGTTAGTATATTAAAAAAAACAGAGGAAAATTATGAACAAAAAAATTATTGTATTATGTGTTGTATTGCTCGCAATGTTTCCGCTTCTCTTAACATCTCAATCAGCTGTTAAGGGTAGTGGTGTTAATGGCTCAACCGGTGTCGTTGTCTCTCCAACTGCAAGAATCGGTTGGGAGTACTCGAATTTCGGATTGGATTTCGGTTATTCTTTTTTATATAATGGTCAGATGGATCATGTTCCTTCGATTAATTTCAGTATAAGGAGAAAAGCAGAAATCGGAATGGCTTTTAATATACATGATGATGATAATTTTAATTTATTATTTCATGGGAAATTCCAATTCTTTCGAGAGGCCGGATCTTCATTAGCTATGGGTCTAGATGGCGAATTCGCCAACCTGGGAAATGATTCTAATTTCTACCTGACACCCTATATTGTTACTTCGTTCAGTGGGAATTTCTTTACATGGCCTGCAGTTACTTCAATGATGTTTGGATGGCATATGATTCAGGCTGGTAGTATCTCTTCCAATTTTGCATTTTCAATGGGATTTGAACTCGCCCTGGCTCCCAAGGTATTCAAAAATTATATTTTCCTCATATCTGATTTTAGTAATTATTCCTATTCTATTAGTTCTATGATTGATGCCGGACGGCGGGGGGCTTTTAATACAGGCCTTAGAATTGATCCGGTTAAGAAGGGTAAATTTAAATTCACTATTGATCTAGTTGGTACAGACCTTCTTGATTCAAATAGAGGATTTATGGCATCTGCCGTGTTTGGATTCGGATTTTAGTATTAGTAAAAACCCGGAGGTACTCCGGGTTTTTTTGAGTATTGATGATTTTTTACATACTAAGGTTCTTCAGGCTGTAAATACCGGAGGGTTTATTTTGAGTAATAAGATAGTTTTGAAGGCTGCTGACCTGGAAGGATTTTTAACAGAAGAGGATAAAGAAAATATTCGCAGAATGGATGATCTTTATTCGGAAGCTATAAAATCTTATAGGCAGCTGTCAGTAGGGAAAACTAATCCCTCTCTTGTGAAAAGAGAGACAGAGAATATCATTGAGCTCTACGATAAGATGGGTTCTCTAATGCAGGAAGTGACATGTGGTGAGGATTCAATAAAAGTTTATTCCTTTCAGATGCCTCAGTCTTCACATGGAGAAGTTTCAAGATTAATTGCAAAATTAAGAGATACAAGAACTGCGCACGATGAGTTTGTCTATTATGTTCAAAGAGCTTTTGAACTCTTGTTTAATTTGGCTTATGGCAGCGAAGCTTCAGTTAGTAAGAATCATCTCATAGTTCAGACTCCCGTAAATCAACCTGTTCAAAATTATGCTGTACATAAGATTCCTGATATCGATGCTTTGATTAAAGACTCAGTTATGTGTGTCATGCTGAGAGGAGCTTTGTTGCCTTCAATGATTATGTCTAAAGAGGTGCAGGAATACTCTTCGATCGGTTATGTAACACCATTTGCACTTTTTAAAATCAAAAGAGATGATACCAAAATGAAGGAAGATATGGAATATGTTCTGGATTTAGATAAATCATTTTTTGACTTGAAAAGTCTGGACGGGAAAGATCTTATTTTTGCAGACCCGATGAATGCTACTGGTGGAAGTCTTGTCACAATTGTAAAATATTTATCAGAACAAGGTATTAAACCAAAGTCGATAAAAGTTTTTAATGTAATTTCCGCTTTAAAAGGTACTTTGCAGATTGTCAGATCTATAGAAAATATCACCTGTTATACCTTGTGGATGGATCCTGTTTTAAATGATGCTGCTTATATTCTTCCCGGTCTCGGAGATGCGGGCGATAGGTTGAATGGAGAGGATCAGGATGAGTCTCCTAGAAATATTATACAGTTGATAGCAGATTATGGTGCAAATCTAGCATCGCTTTACAGGTCTCAGGTTCGTGAGATAGAGCAAACAGTATTGGGATGATATTTTGAAGTATTTTTTATTAACAGCATTTGTGCTTTTAGTCTTTGGTTGCAAAACCATGTCGAATGATATCTCATCTGAGTATTTTAATATTGGCAATGCCTATTTCGATGTTGGAAATTATGAAAAAGCAATAGACTACTACACCCAGGCTCTCAAAGAAAAAAATGTTATGGAGAACCGGATCCGGTTTAATCTGGCTGTCTCTCT
>JAEINM010000510.1 GCA_016342385.1 Spirochaetaceae bacterium
CGGAATCTCTGGCAGAATCCTATCTTGAAAAAGTGACCAGGATTCTCCATCCACCCATTAAAGAAAAACACAACCTAGAAACTTATCAGAAAAGGGCCTCTAATCTCGGGTGCCGCTTAATCAATATTAAACAGTCCCATCTGGGAACAGATGGTGGTCTCCGGTTAATAAAGGAGCTTATTGCCAGACTTGAAAATTCCGGAGTGGAGATTTCTCTGGGCGAAGAAGTCCTTCAACTGGATTCTGATGAAAAAACGATTAAAACAAATCAGAGAACTCTGGGATTTGAAAATATCATATTTGCACCGGGCAGGAAAGGATTCGGTTTTCTCCAGAAGATTATGAAGGGAATAGATGTATCATTTCTCGATCATATAGTCGATATAGGAGTGAGAATCGAGACAAAAGAGATTTCCTATCCCATTGTTAAAGACTATTATGATCCGAAATTTATCTTCCCTCAGGGTGTCAGAACCTTCTGTACCAATAGTGGTGCTGCCTATGTTGTTAAGGAAAAATATTCCACCCGCGGGGGAGAGACATTCTACAGTGTAAACGGCCATGCCTATTCCGATCAGAAGAAGCAGAACGGATTAGTAAACTTTGCCATGCTGAAAACAGTCCGTTTGACGGAACCCCTGGCATCGGGACAGGGGTTTGTCGAAATGCTCGGTCTTCAGTCCATGCTCCTAGGTGGCGGTCAGCCCATAATGCAGCGCATGGGTGATTTCAGAATGGGATCACGATCTAAAGTCGATAGCTTTAATAATGACCTGTACGATTTTGAACCGACATTGAAAGGATGTACGCCGGGAGATATTGCCCTGGCCATGCCGGGAAGAGTCTTGCGGGCCATCTGGAAATCAATGAAACAGCTGGATACCATTATTCCCGGTGTCCTTCACCCCAGTACAATCATGTATTATCCGGAAATAAAATTATATGCCAACAAACCTGTGTTTAAAGATCAGAATTTTAAAGTAGCAGAAAATATCTATATGATCGGAGATGGTGCAGGAACTAGCCGGGGCATAACCGGAGCATGGGCTAGCGGAATACGTGCTGCCGAAGGGATTTTGGGATAATTAATGGAATTAGAAAATGAAATTACAAAAAGACTCACCTTTGCTATTATCAGTCATCCCGATGCGGGAAAGACCACAATTACAGAAAAACTGCTGCTATTTGGAAGAGCCATACATGCGGCAGGTGCTGTAAAATCCAATAGGACCGATCGTAAAACAACATCGGACTTTATGGAGATGGAAAAACAGAGAGGGATTTCTGTTTCTACATCTGTCATGGGATTTAACTGGAAAAACAGAAAAGTCAATCTTCTGGACACTCCCGGACATGCGGACTTTTCTGAAGATACCTACAGAACACTGACCGCTGTAGACAGTACTTTGATGGTGATTGACTCTGTAAAGGGGGTTGAAGAGCGAACGAGAAAGCTCTGTGAAATCTGCCGCATGAGGCGAACCCCCATTGTGACCTATATTAATAAACTCGACCGGGACGGCAAAGACCCCATTGAGCTTATGGATGAAGTGGAATCTGAACTCAATGTTAAGATAACTCCTATGAGCTGGCCGGTCGGTCAGGGAAAATCCTTTAAAGGTGTGTACAGTATCTATGAAAAAAGACTGATACTTTTTAATCCCCATGGAACTCAGGATGACGGCAACATTATTGAAATAACAGATTTATCCGATGAAAAACTGGATATTCACACAGGTCAGGAAGCGGAGAAACTGAGAGAAGAAATTGAATTGATTAATGAAGTGTATCCCGCCTTTAACAGAGAAGAATATCTCTCGGGGCATATTACACCGGTTTTTTTCGGAAGTGCCATTAATAACTTCGGGGTCAGGGAATTACTCGACTGTCTGGTGGATATTGCCCCATCACCACGGATACATGAAGCAGAAGAGAGAACAGTAGAGGTTAATGAGGCTAAATTCAGCGGGTTTATTTTTAAGATTCACGCCAACCTCGATCCTAAACACAGAGACCGGATTGCCTTCCTGCGAATTTGTTCAGGACGTTTCGAGAAAAACAAACAGTATTTTCATGTCCGATCGGGAAAACCTTTTAAAACCAATAATCCTACAGCTTTTATGGCCCAGGATCGAAATATCATAGACTATGCCTATCCTGGAGATATAATCGGACTTCACGATACAGGAACCTTTAAAATCGGTGATACCATTACCGAAGGTGAAAAGATCAAGTTCAAAGGGATTCCCAGTTTTGCACCTCAAATTTTCAGAACAGTATTAAATATGGATCCCATGAAATCAAAACAGTTCAATAAGGGGCTTCAGCAGCTTGCCGAAGAGGGTGTTGTTCAGCTCTTTACGAAAAAATACACCAATGAAAAACTCCTGGGAGTCGTTGGTATGCTACAGCTAGATGTTATTAAATACAGGCTGGAACACGAGTATAAAGCTTCCTGCAGCTTTGAGTCATCTGCCTTTACAACTGCCTGCTGGTTTACCTGTGAAGATAAAAAGATTCTGGATAAGTTCATATCGATCCATTC
>JAEINM010000511.1 GCA_016342385.1 Spirochaetaceae bacterium
AGCACAGTTCTACTGACCGATATAGATGGTAACATCCTCTGGCAGAATGATGTAACACCATTCGGTGAGGAGACCGGGGAGTCTGGATTCCAAGATCGGGATGGTTTCTACACGGGCAAGAAGATTGACCGTGACACCGGACTCTATTACTTCAATGCAAGATGGTATGATCCGGGGCTGGGTAGATTCATTACAGAAGACCCTGTGAAGGATGGGGTGAATTGGTTTTCATATGTAGGAAACAATCCTCTGAGATATGTTGATCCGACAGGGCTAAGGCGCATAGAATGGGATCCAAGAGAAGAGAATAAGTCTCAAGAAGCTGAAAGAGAACGAGTAGAATATAATAGGCAAATGGATGAGGCTCTTGCTGCTGATAGAGCAGCTATAGAAGAGCGTCGTAATGCAATGAGAAATGCAAGGTCTATAGCTGAAGCAGCAAGTCTAGAAAAGCAAATCCGGGAAGATATTGGGAAGTATAATAGGTTTGTGGCGGAACATTATGCTCCTGATAGTGTAGAGGATTATGGCGGAACGAAACTAACAGGAAGCTTTGATCAAAAAGATCCGTATGCAAAGAATTATAAACAAGATCCTCATCCAGGTATTGATTTTACGGGTGGAGATGGATTTGAGACTCCTTTTTATACAGAGGCTGTCGGTGGTGGTTTAAATGGAGGATCAAATCCAGCTGTATTATCAGTTATTGGTACACCTTACCGAATCCGAGCTAAACATTCAGATAGTGAAGATGTTCAAACAGTTTTAAATGATATAAACACTCCTGGAAAAACTTATGCTCCAGGAGAGAATATAATACCTTATCCAGAGCGTGCAAATGGGACTAAAGCGATACATTTTCATGTTGAAGTTCGGACAACTGAAGCAAGTGGAGCCTCTACTATGAGAAATCCAATTGGTCTTACTCCAGGTACAGCAAAAAGATATCTTTACGATTATGGTGGAGATCGTGGAATAGATGACATGGTTTATAACTGGTAATAAGAGGAGAATAATAATGCTTAAAAAACTAATTTTGATTTGTGTATATGTCATTTTTTTACAGTTCAGTGGAGTATTCGCCCAGCAAACCTCTACAAATGATATAGTGGATTATTCAGGAACTTGGGCTTCAAACTACTTGGATCAAACATCAACTGACTATGCAACTTTTTTGCATATAGAAAAGATAGAAAATAACCGATATCTGGTTGTATCTTATAGTAATGAGAGTAACTGGTTTACATATGTTGGTGGAGGTTTTATCCGTGAGGATGGATTTCTTCAAGTTACAACTGATAAGGGCGCAGTGCATCTTTTTTTTGAATATATTGTTCGTGGACATAATGAAGCTCTAGGTTTAACTGATCCAGAACGTATAGAGACATTTGGTCCTTATATTCGTATCGATAAGAAATTTACCAAGTGGCCTTTTCCTGAAGGAGATGGGGCTAAATAAATTCGTGCAGGCCGGCTCTCCGGCATCCTGCCTACGCTCCTGATCAGAATTTCCGTTATCGTCAGCCGACGTCCATGTCGGCGGTACGTTCGCTGGCGCTCACCCGATAACGGAGATTCTGCCTACCTGCACCTGGTTATAATGCGGTTAGCTGGTTGAGATTGAAGAATCAGCTAACCGTCAGCATATTTTGTAAAACAATTATTTATTACAACGGCACCGGGATTCTTCGAAACCCTTTTCTTTGTTACCGCCGACAGTCCTGGTCAAAAAACCTCATTCTGAGGATCTTTTCCCAGAACTATCGGCGGTTTGAATTTGGTATGGGATCAGCTGACGGTTTTCATAATTTTCATAATCACTCTGAGCCCCGAAGTAGAACTTGTTCTGTCTAGCCAAAGTTTGACCCTACAACCAGGTTTTTCGCTTGAGCTGTACCAGGATCGGATAAGCTGAAAATGCGAAACGCAGGCCTCGAGGAGGCTGAATGCCAGGTCCACTTATCTATAAGCCGCGGTTTATCGGAAGTTGACCGGTCCGGGGAATTGTATAGTGAAACTGTTTAGCTGAATCCATGATATGAATTGTTGTAAGTTCGGAGGGATTCAGCCGGAACAGCTTCGATCAGGGCGATGGTTTGTTGTAAGCCCGAATCCCGGTTTAGGAATTTGGAAATACGTAATAGTTGAAGTTGTGAGCCTCTACCCGTGGTGTGTAATTCTCTTGCAGGCTCTATATTTTTTTTAAAAAAACTTGACGCACTTAACCTTTGTTTAGTATTTTGAATCCATTAGTTCATTAATAGGAGGAAATTATGGCTAAATCAAGACTTATTGTGACCAAAGAAGAGGATACAGGAATGAACGCTCAGTTCAAAGACACTGGAACTGGAGAAACTTTAACTAGAACAGAAGTTGCGAGAAGAATTGATCAGGGACAGTATTCAAACTATCATCACTACAGAGATGATAATAATCGTCTTGTGATTCGATCTAATCCTGATGGAAAAAAAAGTAATAACTTGGGATAATTGAGTCTTTCTTTTCAGGGACAATGAATATTTGAAATAATATGTCATT
>JAEINM010000512.1 GCA_016342385.1 Spirochaetaceae bacterium
TGTATTCAACTTTGATCAGTTTACACCCTTCATCGGCAGTCTCTTTTGTCTGTGCAATAACCACAGCCACCTGCTCTCCCACATAGCGGACACGGTCCACCGGTAAAATGGATTTATCCTGAAGATACAGACCGAATTTCTGGGGATAGTCTTTCCCCGTGGCGACGGCCATGACTCCCGGTAGTTTTTCCGCTTCCCCTGTGTCAATTGAGAGAATCTCAGCATGAGCATAAGGACTCGCCAAAACGCTCATGTGAAGAAGATTCGGCCCGAAAGGGACATCATCCGTATATATGGCGTCTCCCGAAACTTTATCCCAGATATCCAGACGCACAGCATCATGGCCTACCACCTTTTCCTGCGGTTCCATGTGATTCGAATGAAAAGTCTCGGAGTTGTGACCTTTATTAAGTCCCGTATTTTTCATAATATGTTCCCCGCTTTACTCAGTTCCACCATTTCGCGAAGGGCTTCCAGAATATTTTTATACCCTGTACAGCGGCAGAGATTCCCTGCCAGAGCTTTTTTAATATCCTCTTCTGTGGGATCGGGATTATTGCGGAGTAATTCCTCGGTACTGAGAATAAATCCGGGGGCGCAGTATCCGCACTGGAAACTATTGTGTCTGGCAAAAATTTCCTGTATTGCGGTTTTCCCCAGCCTCTGAAATCCTTCGAGAGTTTCTATTTCACAGCCATCGGCCTCAACGGCATACATGATGCATGACCTGACTGTCTTTCCATTGAGAATGATAGTACAGGCACCGCATTCCCCTTTTCCGCAACCGTATTTCACACTGTTTACAGCCAGTTTATCCCTCAGAACATCGATTAATTTGTCAGAGGGTTTCACCCGGAGAGTCCGAGAGAGTCCATTTAAAACAAACTGAATATCCCTTTCCATATGAATCTCCCTTTTACAATAACCTTGTTCCCAGTGCGGGCTCAGATGAGATCATTCGCGACACCGCGGCACTGACTGCTTTTTCCAGCATAATCCGGCACATATGGAGACGATACTCTTTACTGGCACGCATATCTGTTATAGGTGAAACGGACTCAATTACGGCGTCCTGAGCTTTCGCTATCAATTCCGGGGTTGGGGAATTTCCCTTTAAAATGGATTCGGCCCGGTGGATTCTCATAGGCACCGGACCTACGGCTCCAAAGGCAATTTTATAATTCCACTGACTGTCCACAAAAACAGAAACACAGACCTGTGCAATATCCTCACCCCTGTAGCGCCCCAGTTTTAGGTAGGACTCGCCAAAATCCTCTTTTACGAGGGGGATTGTAATTTTCGTCACAATTTCTCCCGGAGAGACCACAGTTTTCCTTGGTCCTGTAAAAAAGGTGGCAATCGGGACAACCCTCTCTCCCGATTTTGAGGCTATATGAATCCGCGCATCGCGAACCATCAGCGGAGCGGCACTTTCAGCCGAGGGGACTGCATTGCAGATATTGCCCACCATAGTAGCGGAGTTTCTGATTCCCGCCGATGCCACAAGTCTCGAGGATTCCCAAATCCCCGGTAAAGACTTTCGGACCAGTGAAGACTTTATAAGATCACTATACGTCATTCCAGCACCGACAATTATAGAGTCATTTGTTTCTTCCAGGCAGTTGAGACCGGGAATATATTTCAGATCGATAATCATTTCAGGAGAGACAACTCCGTCCTCAATGGCCAGAAAAAGGTCAGTCCCTCCCAGGAGCAGAGAAGAAGATTCTCCCCATTTGTCCCGTAAGGAAAGAGCATCATCTATGGATGCAGGTCTTTTGTATTCAAAACTCACCATACAACTCTCCAGAAATAAGACTGCAATTGTCCCATACCACTTGTTTTCAAGGGTGGTACAGCCTCAGAATGTAACTAGTTACAATTTTAATATAATTGCGATTTTCAGATTTCACAAGAAAAAGATTATGATTTTTGAATCTTATTCCCTAAACTGTCACTATGTTTTTTAAAAATTGGTTTTTAAATTGACTGATCCTATTTATGCAACATTAAAAGGTCCTTTCATTCCCGACGATCTCTATTCCCTCAAAGTACTCTCTCGTCATCAGGGGATAATCAATCTGCTCGACAGGGAGAAAGAACTTGTCACCTCCCTGATTAAAGACAAAAAGAACATGACAGGAATGAGTCTGCTGGTACCGGATCTATTTGATATGTTAGCTGATCAGAATATAGAGATTAAAACAGATGCACAGTGGCAGAATAGTATTTTCATAGATTACCAAAATACAGAAATATGGCCCGATACACCGGCAATTCATCAAATGGATCTATACCCTCGATTGATTGAACTGGATATTATCAAGCAAAAAATTAAAGCAGGAGATAGTTTTTTAGCTCTTTTAACAAATCAATACACAACAGCTTTTCAGAAAAAAGGAAAGGATATCCTGGAGAATCACATTAAAAGGAAAAATGGAAAATTAAAGGGATTGGAACAACTTGTCGGGTTAGGCCAGGGATTAACACCTTCGGGGGATGATTTTATTACGGGAGCCCTGCTG
>JAEINM010000513.1 GCA_016342385.1 Spirochaetaceae bacterium
TATATGATCTCTATCCGCACATCTATCGCCAATGTTCTGAAAATTGAGATCGATCAGATTTCCGTAAAGGGCAAGACGAAGGAAAAGGTCGATGCCGTTGGTGAAGGCTGGGCGGTTGAGTCATATGCATCGGTTTTGTTAAATCCCATCTTGTAAGGTACAGTCGCGACTGCACCTTACCTTATTCATTTATCAGAGCATTTTTGCGGTTGTATCTCATCATGGACAGAGGGCTTCCCTGATTGTCATATTCAAAAGTAGCCACTGCCGTTCCCAGTTTATTTTCCACCAGTTGTTCGTCAATGCCGTAATTGGATTCCCTTTCGAGATTTCCTTTTGGGTCCCATGTCCAGCGCCTGATTGCGACGCCCTTGGCATCGGCTCTGAACTGTCCGAATAGTCCTGTATTTCGTTTTTCCACAGGAAAGCCGTCTTCGTTATAGTCCCAGCTATACATAAAGATACCGTCCCGATCGGGTGACGCTTCACTGCTTTCATTATAATGACGTTCGGCTATCATATTTCCCTTATCATCATATTCCCATTTATACACAGCCACATTGAGAGAATCTTTTTTTAATATATTGTAATCAGAATAATTTTCCGACTGAATCCTCAGCCCCCGGTCATCATAGGTCCATTTGTAAATGGATATTCCCCACAGATCTTCCTTCAGTTTATTGTCCAGTCCGTAATGTTTTTCTTCAAGGATATTGCCTCTCACATCATAAATCCAGCGATAGGAGGCCATACCCATATCATCCTCTACAGGTTTTCCATCAACTCCGAGATTATACTGCTCCAGCTCGTTACCCTGGTTATAATGTGTCCATGTATAAATTGCGACGCCCTGTTCATCGGGAGTAAGAGCTCCATTCCGGTTATAATGTTCCTCTTTGATTCTATTTCCAAATTCATCATAGCTCCATTTATAGGTGGCCACTCCGCGGTTATCCTCTCTTACATTATTCTGATTATCAAGATTCCCCTTTTCCAGTATATATCCGTTACTATCATAGCGATATGATGTGGCGGAGAGAGGATTTCTCTTATTGTCAAAACGCTGCTCAAGAACCCTTTTTCCCGAGCTGTCATAGGTCCAATTATAAAAGGCTATTCCATTTATCAGGGAATTGAAAGGCTTGCCATCCCTACCATATGATCCCCTTTCAATAATATTGTCCTGCATATCATATTTATAGAAATCCTGATATGTTCCGTGAATATCAACAATCCTATTACCGTATCCATCAAGAAAAAAACTGCTTATTCTCCGCCCATTTTTATCGAGAGTCCAGATTTCAGCGGATATTCCTTTGGCATTGGCTTTAAGATTCCCCAGTTTATCATAATAAAAAACAGCACTAGTTCGGCCGTTTTCATCGAGTTTTAACCGGGTGGAATACACCCCATTTTCATCGGGAACCGGCTTCCCCGTGGAATCGGTAAAGCTTCTTCTAATGAAGTTTCCTTCATAATCGATTTCCATGGAGGGTACACCGAAAAGAGGATCTGAAAGCGATTTGCCTCTCTTTAAAAATTCTACACTTACAATCTTTCCACTATTATAAGTTATGCGGTAGCAGTTGACCTGGTTCCCGGTCTCTCCATCAATGGCTGTGACACCATGAATCCGTTTCATCGCATCTTCCCGTATTGAACGGAAATATAGCTGTTCATTTTCTAAAGAAAATAAATTGATATGTATACCTATCAATATAAGTGCAACGAGTATTTTTTTTATCATTAGTTTTTCACTCCATAAACAGGATCTTCGGCCAGGGGAGGTGTCGATCTTCCTATACGGTTCTGTTCTTCCGCCTGTTTATATATTTCGGAATAGACAAGAAAATCCTGAAACTGTCTTTCCCTGTTTTTCTGATTTTCCGCTTCTTTCCAGCTTTCTCTTAATTGTAAAAGTTTTGCTTGGACATCCAGCGGAGATGCTACTGTTTCAAAACAGATGTTCCCTCCAGCCGTTTCAATTAGGACATCACCATAGTTGAAAACATATTGTAAAATTCCCTTTTTTTCCGATCTGACATTTGTGACAAAACTGATATCCGCCAGATTATTACTTTCACTTTTCCCGAAAGGTTTTTTATTTATATCAATAATCTTTCCATTGGATACTTTGTAGAGATCATTTCTCCAATCCTGAATCCTCCAGAGAAGTATTGAAAACAGGGGTATAGCAGGAAGAGACAGATAGGCTCCTCTGCTATCGCGAAATAGATAAACCAGGACAGCAATCCCCGCAAGAAAACAAATTTGCCACCAGATAGATGTGATTAGAAAAAAGAGGCTTTTTTTAAAAATAACTTCTTTTGCTGCAACCTGCTCAACCGATGGTTTCTCTGTTCCATGTATAACTTCTTTTGACTCAAAATAGTCTTCCATCTTTTTACGGATCTCTAAACGCTCTTTAAAATCGGTCTGTTTCTGAGAGTGGTTAATAAAATCTGTAATCACTTTTTGAACCAGCTGCGGTTTGTCTATATCACTCA
>JAEINM010000514.1 GCA_016342385.1 Spirochaetaceae bacterium
CCATTCAGGAAAGATAGCGGAAGATGTGAGGGGAGAGCTGGTTTTTCTCGCTGGGAACAAATGGCTGCTTGAACGGACGCTGGAGGAATTTCCGGAGATTAAGTATTATTTTACTTCGGATTTGGTTTAAGATGAGAGGCGAGACTCGCAGCCTCGAACCAGAGATATAAAAATTTAGCTTTCATTATAGTCTTATTACCCTCCGAACCAGAAGCACCAGGATTTACCTCTCATTGGAGTGTTGATAACAGTAGTTCGGAGGAATGGAGTAAAGGAGACGGGAAGAGGGGTTTCTTGTCTCCATAACAGTGCTCGGATATTGTATATTTGGATTCAATGATATTATTAGCAATATAGCTGTATTTAATTATTTACAGCAGAAAGTTTTGTTTAAAATAAGGATTTTGATAAATGGCTCAGAAATTTATAGTGATATTGTTCCTTTTGATGATGAATACATCTTGTATGTCTCTTTTAGTGATGCATGTATATAAATCTTCTCAGTATCTTGCTGATCCTGAAGAGAAGGCTGTTGGTCTTCTGCTTATTCCCCATTCTGCAGAAATTAAAGATACAATGACTTTGGGAAATTATCAGTATTTTTTTGAATCTCTAAGGGGAGATAAAGTCAAAAAATTTATTATCCCACCGTATATAGGCACTGGAAAGATTTATCTCGAACCCGGGAAATATGTCCTGAATAAAATACAGTACATCAATGAGAATAAATCCCGGGAGCCTGTATCCGAGATTCCTACGATTTATTTCGAAATTGAGAAAGGTAAGATTACAGTTCTACCGTTAAAATTTACAACCCGAGTTTTACTTGATCCTGAAAACCGTTATCTCCATTGGATTTCGGGAAATTATGAAAAAACTAGTGAACTTGATAAAGAAGAAGCCATTGCTTCAATATCTGATAAGAAAAATTTTGAACTATGGGCAATCAAATAAAGAATTTTAAATAGATTTTCAGAGGAGTACTCCTACCTGACAGACCATTTAGGTTCCACAGTTCTAATGACCGATAAGAACGGTAATATTGTCTGGCAGGATGACTTCACACCGTTCGGTGAGGAGACCGGGGCATCTGGATTCCTTGAGAGAGACGGGTTTTATACGGGCAAGAAGATTGATTCTGATACTGGATTGTACTACTTCAATGCCAGGTGGTATGATCCGGCGCTGGGGAGATTCATTACTGAGGATCCTATTAAAGATGGCACAAACTGGTTTGCTTATGTTTCAAACAACCCTCTTATTTACACTGATCCGACTGGGTTGGAGAAACTCAAAAATATTATTCTGACATTCTATCGCCATACTTCAAGCTCTTCATCACGAGGTGAGAGTAATATTTATGGTGGAGATAAAGCCGCTGACTCATTAACTGGATTAGACTATGCTATTTTGAAGAATACAGAGACTGGTGAAAGTATTCGAATTGATGGAATTCAGACATATTCAAATCACGATGGTTCTGATGCAAACCCTGATGGATTCCCAGAGACAAATACTATCAAAGAAGGATCAGATATAACATATAAAGTTCGAGAATCAAATAAGACGACTGGATTTTCCCTGGCCTTAGGAAATGCAGAAACTTCAGGAGAAGGGATGACCGATTCTGATGGTTATACTGAAGGTGGAGATTTGCCCCAAACTGCACATGGTAATGGTGAGGCAGATAGTGGAAGAGATTATTATGGCACGATATTAAGTGGTGGTTGTTTTGTAATACCAAAAGAGGGTGCTGAAATGATGAAGGAAACACTAGAAGAATGGGGTGCTAAAGTGGATGATACTTTCGATGGAAGTATAGAGCGAGATCCAGAATCTGAAGATCTTTAAGGATATTAAATGAGATTATTAATTACTTTTTTGATAATTATATTTATTCCATTTTTTAGTGTTGCTGAGGATTTTTTTCCTCAGGAATTTTACAGTGCTCCTCGTCAATGGAAAAAGATTGAATTTTTATCAAATAATAAAATCGAGTTTATCTCAGAACTCGATGCTGGATATACATCAGGTTCATTTGTCGACAGCTATAAAGGGACATATTCTATTATAAAAAAAGAACCATTTGTATACTTAGAGGTGAGTACTTCTGACAACAAAGAATTTATATATGTTATACACTGGACTCATGATGTATTAATTCTTACGGATATGGAGACGAAAGAGGTTCTTGTTTGTACAGGTTCGCAATATCATAAGTTTCCAGTAGATTTAGAACCTCAAATTCGATCTTTTTATGAGTACTCCTCATCAAGTTCACTTATGGAAAGCTATGGTGGAAATACTTATGATTATATTGCGGAGAACCTGGGCAACTATGAATTGACAAAGCCATGGGTAGAAGGTGTTGATGGTTCAGGAGTCGGTGAAAAAATACAATTTTACATTTATGACAGGGTTCGTTCTATTGCAATTATTAATGGATATTTTGACCCCCAAAGACCAGATCTTTATTATGCAAACAATCGTC
>JAEINM010000515.1 GCA_016342385.1 Spirochaetaceae bacterium
CTGCATTTCAAGAAGATTTTCTGCTACTGCCAGCATTTCCTCGACGGGAATTTTCTGATGTCCGAAAGAGGAATAACCAAGGATAGCATCGAGAACCAGAGTCGTATCATTAATCTTCCAGATTGTATTGTTGATAATCCCCAGAGTTTCCAGACAGAAAAGGGAAACCCCATCGTAGTCAATATCGGGATAAAATATAGCCAGCTGGTTAGCCTCTTTATAATGAAAGAAGTCTATTTTATTCCCTGAAAGAAGATTCAATTTCTCAGATAGACTGACTAATAATTTATAACTTTTATCCTCTCCGAATTTCTGCAGCTGCTCCTCAAAATTCTCGAATTCTATAAGGATAATGCTGAATGTATGATTACCGGCTAAGGCTTTATCAATATTTTTATCAATCATGGTATAGAGTTGAGTATAGGCCGGCAGACCTGTAAATCCGTTGATTTCCTCAATAGCAACAACAGATTCATATTCTACGGCTCTTTCAATTTCCGGAGCCGCCAGGTCGACCAGTATAGAGAGGATTTTTTCAATATACAAATTATATTTGGTAAAGGGCATCTCTTCAATATTCAGAACACCCCAGGAATTATTGGAAAAATTTATGGGAAAGGTGAATATGTTTCTTTTTTTATCCATTTTTCTCAGATTCTCATATTCCAGAAGCATGCGTATGGAAAATGTAAGATTGTTTCTATAGCACCACCCTTCTATACTGTTTTCAATATCGAGGATTGAATTTTCCAGATCCGAAGAATCCCATCCGATATTGGCAATCATAACCAGTTGAAGACTATTCTGATCATACTTCCAGATCGAAGCTTTTTCCGCCCATGAAAATTTGTTAACCGTGCTTAAGAGGATATTGAGAGATTCTGTCAGGCTTTGAGTGTGAAGGGCTTTTATCTGTGTATACAAGGTCGTGACCGATTCACTCTGTCTCAGTACACGTTCCTCCAATTCATTGTTCACTGCTTTCAGAGCTGTCACTTCATTTTTGTATTTGAACTTTTCAAAGACTTCTTTTTTTGTCGTTGTTCTATAATGATTAATGCTATTTGTATAGGAATCTCTTATCATACCCAGAATGTACACACCGACTAAAAGAATTGTTAAGCGGATATAATGCTGTTTCCAAAGCAATTCCCAGTATGCCGTAAGAGGGATTTCTCTGTTAACCGGGACCATAATGAGTATAAGGGCCAGAAAGTAGCTTACAAATCCGTATTTTTTTCCATAATAGGCCGCGGCAATGACAACGAGAGCCGAATAAGGATTAAAAGGCCCACTGAGAAATCCGGGGTTTTCGGGATACAGAAAAAAATTACTGAAAAAGATTATCAGCAGTATTATCAGAATTTCCAATGAGATTCTTAAATTCGTCCTAATTTTTTTTTCCACTATTTTTTCCCGATGAGAAACAATTCCTCACATTCTTTAAACAGGTTATCCTCTACCATCTGGGCATTATAATCCTTGAGAAAGAACTCCAGATCCTCATCTTTGACATCGGATTCTTTTCTAATCTGCTCAAAAAAATGAGGCCCGTGTTTTTCTTCTGAACCATAACCCAGTTGTTCAGAGATCATATCGGCTACGGTTATATTTCTGATCATTTTTTTATGCTTTGAAAAAACATTCAGATTACCATGTTCTCTTGCTATATCGACAAAGATCTCCGGAAGATTCCAGTGCTTCATGACAGCAGCACCTACTTCCTGATGATCAGCTTTTAGAAATTCTTTCTCTACAGGAAGAATCTTTTTTGAATGCTTAACCGCATGATCCAGTATTTTTTTATATCCCTCGGGATCGGCGTTAAACAGAGCTACCCGTCCAATATCATGAAGCAGTCCCAGAATAAAAGCCATATCCTGGTCGGCCCGGTCTTTATTTCTGTTATAAATTTCCCTGGCGACAAAAGCGGTTACAATGGAATGTTTCCAGAAATTAGTATAGAAGTCATCACTGATAAGTTTTTTTGAGAACTGGGAAGCCGTGAGAAGTAAAACAAGGCTTTTAATATTTTTGAATCCCAGCAACCCGATTGCCATCTGCAGGGTGGTAATCTCTTTCTGCCGGGAATATAAAGCCGAATTGGCTACTTTTAAAATTCTCGACGTGAGCATGGGATCTATGGAAATAATCTCTTCCAGATTTTTAAAAGAGTAATCCTCGTTATCCTCTCTAATAGACATTATTTTTGAAGCGACTTCCGGTATTATAGGCAAGTTATTTAAGTATTTTTCAAAAATCTGCAATTCTATCCTCCCACTTCTATAAAAAGGTAGTGGTTTTATCTCTATTATAATAGAATCGGTATAATTTTTTAATCCTAAACATAAAAAAAGGCTCCAGAAATGATTTCAGATACAAAAAAGAAATCACTTTTCTCCATTATTTTGACTGAATTATTCAATTGTCTTTTTCATCGAAATTTCTATATGTCCGGATTACAAT
>JAEINM010000516.1 GCA_016342385.1 Spirochaetaceae bacterium
TTTATATAAAAACGACTCTACAGAATTTCTCCATTCATCGCCCTTCTCCAGAAAATATTTGAATTTTCGGAGAATAAGAGTATTGAGATTATCCAGATCAATATCTGAGTTGACGATACTTTTAAGAGATATGGTCTTATGTGATATCTCTGTAGGGAATTCGATCTGATTACAGTTGACACCTATGCCACAATAGAAATATTCTGAATCGGCTTCACAGAGAATTCCCGCACACTTTTTCCCATTATAAATAAGATCGTTAGGCCACTTCAGATAGAAAATCTTTCCGCAATAATCTCTGACTGCAGAAGTCAAAGCCGCACCGGCAATCAGAGGAAGATAATTTAACTCAAAATCCAGCTTAGATCTCTTTAATACCAGAGTGAACATGAGATTCTGCGCTTTGGTTGATAACCAGTTTCGTCCCCTGATTCTCCCCCGACCAGATTCCTGATAGGAGGTCCTGTATACTGTTCCATGAAAAATTCCTCTTGAAGCGTCTTTTTTGCTATCTTCCATAGTTGAACCTGTCACATCTCTGTAATATACTGGGGCTTCATAAAAGGGATTGTTGATATTCATTTTTTCCATGAATATATACTATTTGATTTGAAAAGATGCCAATAGCCCTTATTGATATAAATTGTAAATATTTGAGTGTTTATCCGATATATGAAAAAAGATCTTGTACTGCTGATTTTAATACTTTTATCCCCCTGTTTATATGCTGATATAAACAGTGACCTTATTTATAATGTTGTTCGCGGCAACTTAGATAAAACAATAGAATTACTTTCTAATGGGGCTGATCCCAATGCCGAGAGTGAGGATGGGCGACCAGTTCTGCTCAGAGCCATATTGAACAGAAGAGATTCCATCGGGGAGATTCTGATCAATCATGGAGCCGAGCCCGATAGATTCGATAGAGACGGCGACAGTTTTCTCTACCTGGCCATCATGCGGGAACAGGACTTTACGGCAACAGCACTTGTGAAGGCAGGAGCCAATCCTCATGCCATTAATCTATATGGCAATAATATGCTCTATCTTGCCGTAACCAAAGACCTTGAAACGACAGCTGTTGCCCTTATTAAGGCAGGAGCAGAACCCAATACTGTCAGTAACGGCGGTATTCATGTCCTCATGCAGGCAATTATCAGAGGACAGGCCGAAGCGGCCGAGCAACTGGTTCTCCACGGCGCTGATGTAAACATAAAGGACCATAACGGATATACGGCATTAAAAAGAGCCGAATGGCGAGGATATTTCCGATTGATGGAGCTCATGATTGAAAGAGGCGCTCAATAATCCCTAAACTGCAGACCCAATGACCAGTTTCAGATTTTCTTTATCCAGAGAAATAGAGACCCTTTTCGCATCCTCTTCTATTTTCATTTTGTACTTGCAGATCTGCACTTCTGTTCCGGCGAACAGGGTCCCGTGGACAATAATTTTTGCCTCTTCACAGGTACAGATCTCTTTTGTGATAGTCTCGATCTCTTTTTCCTGAGCAGAAAGGGCTTTTTTCATCTGTTGAATTAACTGCTCCGGGGGTTTTATTTTCATTTCCAGTTTTGTGATTTTTTCCAACAGAACATTATGCCTTGTCTTCAGGTGATCAAGTTTTCTATTTTCCACAAAGGAGACACCGCACCAGATTTTTGAGGGTGCACAATTCTCCCTCCCGAGATTATAGACCTCCACTCCTTTCTCAGCAATAATATTGCTGGTGACAATGGTTCCTTTCTGTCCCATTTTCAATTTACCAAGGGTATTGATATTAGAGGAGAGAATAGCTGTAGACACAGTAATTCCAGTTCGGGATTCCACTGTTCCATGCTCAATAAATTTTGCCGTGATAGATCCGTTGACCCTGACAAGGGAATTGCCCCGTCCTTTTACGCCCAGATCCAGCAAAAGATCTCCGCGGCTCAGAACCTCAGCATTTTTTATCAATTGCTTACAGCGGATGCTTCCACCTGCGGCGACCCTGAATCCATCATGAACAACACCTTCAATAACAACATCACCGGCAAAAGAGATATTGCCCGTATGGTAATCAACATCGGATTCCACTTCCAGCAACTCGGTGACAGAAACAACATCTCCAGTTATGAGAAAACGTCCGAAAACAGAAGAAATAAGAACATCCCCCTTGGTCTCCAGATTCTCTCCTGCCTTAAAAATCTTCATATCCTTAGCTTTAAAAGGAATGGCCTGGCCAGTAACATCAATGCCATCAACTCCGGGACGATAGGCAAAGACTCGTCCTAAGGGTTCTCCTTTCTTCACCATAATAAAAGGGCTGCTCTCTTTATGGTCAACTGAGCCATTCTCTTTGATCACAGTTTTTGATCTGTTGAAAAACTCGGGTTTCAAATTGATGTGTTCGGGAGAAGCTTTAACAGGCTTAGTTCCCTGAGCAACTAGAATATCATGTAAAGCGGCCTGTTCTTTATTGCA
>JAEINM010000517.1 GCA_016342385.1 Spirochaetaceae bacterium
CTGAAGCCTCTTTAATATTTTCTGAGTGTTGCTATCATAGGCTTTCCTTTTATCCGTATCTCTTCTTTTATCCAATCGGTTGATAAGCTCCAGAGTGGGGACATCCATCTCCATCACCTGAGTAATAGATGATCCATGTTTCTTCAGCAGTCCATCAAGCATGTAGGACTGGACAAGAGTTCTGGGAAATCCCTTAAAAATATATCCTTTAATATTGCCCGAGTTTGCCAGTCTTTTTTCAATAAGCTGAACAACGACATCATCGGGAACCAGCTGACCATTATCATAGGATTCTTTGATGCTCTTTCCGATTTCCGTATTGTTATTAATTTCCTCTGCCAGCATAGGCCCTGTAGCAATGTATTCTAAATCAAATTTTCTGGCCAGTTCTTCTCCATGAGATCCCCGGCCCGATCCCGGATACCCGAAAAGAACAACATTGTAGAGAGTATTTTTTAGTTCCTCTTTCAGGATGTCTGTTATCTGAGCAGTAACTTTCTCAATAGACTGGTTGCCATCAACTTCTCGCAGACTCCCCTTCTCTCTGTAGAACTCCAGAACGGGATGAGTTTTTTCGTTGTATTCTTCCAATCGTTTCTTTATGACCGCTTTATTATCATCTGACCTTCCCGAGGACTTTCCCCTCTCAACCAGTCTTTTTACCGTAAGATCCTGATCCACATTCAGATTGATAAGACATTGGAGAGAGGTATTGTGCTGGATCATCAGCCCTTCAAGAATATAGGCCTGCATGTATGTTCTGGGAAAACCATCAAAAAGGAAACCATTAGTATAGGGATTAGTAACAATAGTCTTTTCAATAAGCTGGACGATTATTTCATCGGAAACGAGCTGACCGGCGGCTATTTTGCTTTCAGCCTCAAGACCGAGTTTAGTTTTTTCCGCTATTTCTTTCCGGAGAAGATCTCCTGTAGAGATATAACAGAGATTGTATTCGTTTATAATAAATTCTGACTGCGTCCCTTTCCCGGCTCCGGGAGGACCAAATAAAGCTATATTCAGCATGGGGGTATTCTCCATTATATTGATATTGACAATTTAGAATATATCAGCTTTTTCATAGGGTCAAAAGGGTCATAAGTATATTCACATAGATAAATTTTATATTTATGAATATAATATCCCTATGAAACAATACAAAACTTATCTCTTTGATGCCGATGGGACACTAATCGATACATCAGAACTTATCTATCAGTCATTTCTCAATACATGCCGGGTTTACGGCGGATTTGTTATAAGCCGAAAGGAGGTATATCAATATATTGGGATTCCCTTAAGATCCCAGCTGGAATTATACCTTGGCACACGGGACGAGAGAGAATACGAAGGAATTCTGAAAGCTCATAGGAACTATCAGAAAGAGATCTACCATAAGAGCTTAAAGGCCTATACAGGTATAAAGTCAGGACTCGAAGAGCTGAATAGTAGAGGGGTTCAACTGGGAATTGTCTCGTCAAGAAACAGAGAATCTCTGGACCACTACCTGAAACATGTGGGAATATTCGATTATTTTACTGTATTCTCCACACCTGACAGTACAAAAAACCATAAACCTCATGCCGAACCGGTATTATGGGCAATGGATAAATTCCATGCCCGTGCAGATGATACCATATTTATTGGTGATGCTGATGTTGACATTAAAAGCGGGAATTCTGCCGGTGTTGACACGGCCTTAGTCTTATGGGGACACAACAGTGCAGAGCATATTCAGAGTAAACCGGTGTATGTAATAAACAGATTTGCAGAATTATTGAACTGAGTCACTTTCATCGGGTCAGAATCCTTTTTTAAATGCTATTATTCCTTTCACAATAAATCTGGATGAATTGTTACTGGAAGAAAAAAATAAGCTTGACCGCTCTTTTATCTCTGCATATGATAGAAAACAATATTCATTAAAACAACTTTAAGTGTGAGACATATCCCGGGAGGATTATTAATGCCTAATCAGGAATATAAAAATAAATGGAAAGAACTCTACAGAAGTGCTCCTGAACAATTGCAGAAGATGTCGGAAGTAAAGGGATTAATAAGTGCCTTTAATGCCAATATTGATGCTGTAATAAAAATTTCCGGGAAAAAAATTCAGGAGATCATTTCCGATAATACTTTTGATATAGCTGCCATGGAAAAATCCGGCCCCTCTGATATTAACACCAAAGAAGATGCTCTGAGAGGATTAATCAGGTGTTTCTCCGGAGGAATTGCCGAAGAGTGGCTTATTGAAAATGAAGAAGTCTATAACTGGCTCAATGAACACATAGGATACGATCAGATGCAGATGGGTGGTCAGGGTGGCATAGTAGCCAATGCTATGGCTATCTGCGGAGTGGATCCTGTTTATGTCCATTGTGCATCCCTTCCGGCAATACAGGCGAATCTCTTTCTCGATCTCCCCACTCTTCTCTCAGCGGATAAGGACGGAATACTCA
>JAEINM010000518.1 GCA_016342385.1 Spirochaetaceae bacterium
TGGCTGCCATAGAAGGGCCTTTAGGTGTTATAAACGCCTATTCCATAGCTTCAGCCAGTAAAAGACTTGTGGGAATAGCTCTGGGTGCAGAGGATTATGTAACCAATATGAAGACAAAGCGCTCTCCCGGAGGTATCGAGATACTATTTGCACGAAGTCAGATTGTAACGGCTGCACGGGCGGCGGGAATCTATGCTCTCGACACGGTTTATTCAGATATCAATAATGAAGAGGGATTTATCGAAGAGGTGAAACTGATCAGACAATTGGGATTTGACGGCAAATCAGTTATTTCGCCCCGTCAGATAGCCCCTGTACACCGGATTTATACTCCCGAACAAAAAGAGATAGATTTTGCCATGAGAGTTCTTGAAGCCATTAAAGAGGCGGAGGAAAAGGGATCCGGGGTTATCTCTCTCGACGGGAAAATGGTGGATAAACCAATAGTCGACCGCGCCGAAAGGGTTCTGGCTATGGCTAAAGCATCGGGAATAATGCTCTATGAGGATGAATTATAATGGCAAGAAATGCAGTAGATAGAGAGATCCCCCAGAGACTGGCGGGGTTTCACAATATAAAACTATTTGAGGGAGCTTTTAAAAATACCCCATTAGTGCGTCGGGAAAAAGGGGTACGCAATGTTCCCAAGCTGAATAAACTGGTAGATACTGTAGAGCAGGCTGTCATAAAAACCGGACTGACCGACGGAATGACCATTTCATTTCATCACCATTTCAGGGATGGTGATTATATTCTCAATATGGTTATGGATGTCATCTCCAACCTGGGAATTAGAAACCTGAAACTGGCCTCCAGTTCGCTTACGAATGCTCATTCTCCTTTGGTGAAGCATATACAAAACGGAGTGGTTACCCAGATATACACCAGTGGCCTCCGAGGAGAACTCGGTGAGTTTATATCTAATGGCAATATGGAGAATCCAGTGCTGATTCACAGCCATGGAGGAAGAGCCAGGGCCATAGAAACAGGTACAATAAAAATCGATGTCGCTTTTCTGGGAGTACCTTCTTCCGATGTATATGGGAATTCCAATGGATTTACAGGCAAATCAGCCTGTGGTTCTCTGGGATACGCCAAAGTCGATGCGGAATTTGCCGATAAAGTCGTTCTCATTACAGACTTTCTCGTAGAATATCCCAATACACCATTCAGTATTCACCAGGACCAGGTAGATTATATTGTTAAAGTTGATTCCGTTGGGGACCCCAAAGGAATAAGTACCGGTGCAACAAGAATGACGAAGAATCCTAGAGACCTGCTGATTGCCCGCAATGCGGCAGATGTTGTGATAGCCTCAGGTTATTTCGAGGATGGATTCTCTCTGCAGACAGGTTCCGGCGGAGCCTCTCTGGCCACGACGAAATATCTTAGGGATCAAATGATTGAAAGAGGGATTAAGGCGAGTTTTGCCCTGGGAGGAATTACAAGCCAGATGGTTCAACTCCACGAGGAAGGATTGATCAGAAAACTTCTCGATACACAGAGCTTTGACCTTGATGCTGTAAAATCCATTGCCAACAACCGCTATCACACCGAAATATCCGCCTCTTATTATGCAAACCCTCTCAATAAAGGCTGTGCGGTAAACAAACTAAATGTTGTGATCCTCAGTGCCCTGGAAATTGATATCAATTTTAACGTCAATGTTATCACCGGTTCTGACGGGATCCTCAGAGGGGCTTCCGGCGGACATTCCGATACAGCTGTAGGTTCTGGACTCTCAATAATTGTCGCTCCTCTCATAAGGGGAAGAACGTCTACAGTGGTCCAGAATGTACAGACAATTATCACTCCCGGAGAGACTGTCGACGTTCTGGTTACCGACAGAGGAATTGCCGTAAATCCCAGAAGAAAAGATATTCTGACCAGATTAAAAGAAACGACACTGCCCCTATACACCATCGAGGAACTGAAGGAAAAAGCCCAGAGAGTCGCCGGAACTCCGGAACCCATTGAGTTCGAAGAGAAAATAGTCGCTCTTGTCGAATATAGAGATGGAACAATTATCGATGTGATAAAAAAGGTAAAAACCTGATTATGACAATTGATCTGGAAGAAAAAATCTCTTCTATTGCCGTAGAAGCGATGCTTCATGAGGTGGCAGCCACACCGAAGCCGGGCCTTGTTGATCGGCGGAATAGCGGTGCCCACCGGGATATGGATATATTCACATTCCTCAGCAGCGCCTCGACTCTGCACCCTTTTTTCACTAAGATGGCTTTAGAAGGCAGCCAATTTGATGGTGAAAATTATACCACCCTGATGAAAAATATCCGACCCATCGGAATAGAAGCGGAAAAATCCATGCTGAGAGCCACGTCTGGAATCAATACCCATAAAGGACTGATTTTCTCCCTGGGAATACTCGCCTCGGCAACAGCCTGTGTGATGAAAAAAGGGATTGATTTAACAGCGGAGACCATATGCACCATAGCCGC
>JAEINM010000519.1 GCA_016342385.1 Spirochaetaceae bacterium
GAGATACATTTGGGAAGATATAGAAGGGATACATAAAAAATATCTTTCAAGGCCACTTCATTATTCAGAAACTGCCATAAGTTTCCAAATAGATCAACTAACTGAAGAAGGATAATAAAGAAGATAATAGTGACAATGAATACGGGGAAAAACTGCTTTAAAATCATATTTCTTAGAGTCATCATAGTCGCATTCTCCGTATGATCAGAATCAGTCCTGTAATAAAAATAAATATATTTGGGAGCCACATGATCAGAGCCGGAGAAACTGAAGTCCTAATCCCGATAGTTCTACCACCAATCAGCATAGACCAATAAATGACTGTTATAAGTAATCCAATTCCAAAACCGACAGATTTCCCGCTTCTTTTAGTAAATAATCCCAGTGGAAATGCCAGAAGGATAAAGGGAAGACAGGAAAAGGGAATAGACATTTTCTGATAAAATTCCAGTTTCCATATCTGCAGAGATTTATCTTCAAGTTTTTTTTCCGATTCCTTTATGTATTTCTCCATATTTCTATTGAGAAGATCAGATTTAGAAGAAAAACCATTGTCTTCCATATGATCTGTAATCTCCTGATAGGAGCTTCTTAAGCGATATTGTGATAAAAATATCAGATCGGCCTGTTTGGCTTTTCTCAGATTGAAATCTACCATTTTCTTTTTAATCTGAGTATAGACATCTCGGGAACTCATTTCTCTCGGTCCGGGATTTTTTAATGAAACAGAAATATCTTTTAAAAGAATATTGTAAATCATTTTTTCGGCTTTTGTATAAGAAAAATCACCCTTACTTTTTGTTTCTATCACATGAGAAAAAATATTGTTCAGTGTGAGGGAAATGACTCCGGAATTTTCAACCTGGCTGTTAAATCCTCCATTATCGGCTAGAATAACTCTTTTATCATTCTCTATAGATCTGTCAATTATGACAATATTATCAATAATATTATCATTTATATTTCCTGTTATTATTGTGCTGTCCTGATACAGTTTAATGGAATTAGGCTCCAGTTCCAGTTCCGGATTAGAATAAATCAGCTCTTTGTACAATCTGGTAAAATGTATAGATCCTAGAGGGAGAAAATAATCATTGACAATAAAGGAGAAGATTGAAAAAAAGACTCCAATGCTTATTAGGGGAAGAAAGATTCTTTTTAAAGAGATTCCACTGCATTCCATTGCCAGGATTTCATTTTCTGAAGACAATTTCCCCACTGCCATTAAAGCTCCGACCAGTGTAGCGAAAGGAAATGCTATGGCAATTATAGCCGGCAGGGAATAAACTATGAGTTTTACGACAATGAGGAAGGGAACATTTTTTTCAAGAATTTCACCTGCCATCAATAAAAGCTGGTTTACAAAAAAAATAAAAAAGAAAAAACTAAAAGATACCAGAAATGAAATAAAGAATTCTCTGGAGATAAAGAGATAAATTGTTTTATAGCTTCTGCTCATGAATCTGTTCATTTATAATAACAATACCTTCATCAGGGGTGCTGATGTATAAATTATCATCCTTACAATATAATGATGGTATATAAAGGGATGATAATCCATTTCTAATTCCCCATTCTAACCAAGTAGATCCTATTCTATCATAAATTAGGATACCATCTCCATGGGTTCCGAAATAAATAAAATTTTTAGATTGAGAGGAACTTAGAAACCAGCTTTTATCATTTACGATCTCACCAGAACTTAAATCTCTATCAAATAGAAGTAAACCACTTCCTGAAGCACCAATCCAGAATTTCTTATCAAAGAATTTGATAAAAGTAATTTTACTTCCTTCTGTCATTTCATTCACTGGATTGACAGGGGAATATATTCCCGAATTTTCACGAATTTCAAAGAGTTCTCCGCGGTTTGTACCGGCTAATAATCGCCCATTGAGGAGATTAACAGCACTTATCGATCGTTTATCCAGATGAAAAATCTTTGTAAAAACCATATTATGAAGATCCCATTTATACAAAGATCCGTCTGTAGATCCCAAATAAACGATATTCCCTGAATTACACATGGTTATTATGCTGGTTTCTAAGGTCTTATCTAAAGGCTCAGTCATTTCATCAGTGTTCAGATTGTACATATATATACCGGAAAAAGATGAAATAACCAGGAGATCATTAACCTGAAGTATCCCGGTAATACTATTATTCACAATTGAATTATAGGGAATTTTCAACTCTTTAAAATCACAACCTGAAACGTCATATTGAAAGACAGCTCCCCGTACAGTTCCCAGGAAATAGTGAAACTGATTTGCATAAATAACCGAAACATCGTTTTCACCAAAAGGAGATTCATTCATATTATTGTACAGGTAATATCTTTTTTTTAATTCTATCATTCTCAGGATGGGTTGATCGGGTAATTCCAGAATATGAGGCTCGATAAAATACTGAGGATAGATGATTTTTTTTAACAGTCCGCTT
>JAEINM010000520.1 GCA_016342385.1 Spirochaetaceae bacterium
ATGTTGGCCTTCATCAGCTTGATTTTTTTACTGTGAAGATTCTGATAGAAAAAATTTCAACCTGTAATTTCCATATAATCGGTCCCTGTCTGAGCAAAAAACAAATTTTAAAACTGCAGGGGAATAAGAACTTCCATTATTATCCATTTTTAACCAAAGAGGAATATATGCCCATGCTGAAAGAAGCGGATCTGGCTATATTCCCCTTTAAGCGCACCGAGGCCATGAAATGGTTCGGCCTGACATCAAAGCTTCTCCATTTTATGTATTACAATCTACCAATAGTTTCCTACCCCACAGGTTTGGAGGGAGAATTTAAAGACCTTCCCATCCATTTTGCTGACTCACCCTATGAGTTTCTCTCACAAGTCCAGGAAGTCATAGCAGAAGGGGAAAAAATACGTTATAATCTGGATTTTGAATACTATTCCTGTGAAAGCCGGAAAAACGAATACAAAAAATTTATCAGGACTTTATGAAAGAAGAAGAGAAACTCAAAATCCTTATAATCCCCTCATGGTATCCATCGGATATGGATCCCAATGGTGTGCCCTTTATTCGCGGCCAAGCTCAGGCTCTTGCCCGTTTCGGCCATGATGTTACTGTGGTTTTCACCCAGCCTTATTCGCTGAAAACGATAGTTCCACAGAAAAAGATTCTCCTTGGAGATCGCAGGCAGGCCGTTGAAGGTGTAAAGGAATATCATACCTATTTCCCCAAAACTCATTTGAGGAGAATTGATGAACTGACCCGTCTGATCCAGGGGAAACGAATCATAAGGAAACTGATAAAAAAAGAAGGCCTTCCTCAAATAGTTCATATTCATACCTATCTGGCGGGCCAACTGGGAATTTGGATTCACAAAAAATATGGAAGACCTCTGGTTACAACTGAACACTATACGGGATTTGCCAGAGGAATTGTAAAACCCTGGGAGATGAAAAGAGCCAGAAATTTATATCTTTTCAGTTCCTTGAATCTGGCTGTCAGCGACGCTTTTGCCCAATTACTCAAGAGAGTCACAGGAGCTCCTTTCCGTCAATTACCCAATATGGTCAACACTGATATTTTTACACTGCCGGAAAAAAGAACCGACAAAAAAGATACATTTACATATCTCTTTGTCGGATTGCTTCACAGTAAGAAAAATCCGAAAATGCTGATGGAATCCTTTATCAAACTGTACAGAGAAGACAAAACTCTGCGGCTGATTATCGCCGGAGAGGGGGATCTGGAAAAGACTCTAAAAAAAACAGTGAGGGAGAACAATCTCCAGGATGTTGTGCAGTTCCCCGGATTTTTAAAAAGAGAACAGGTAGCGGAGTATATGAAAAAGGCCGATGCCTTTGTACTACCCAGCAGGTTCGAAACATTCGGCATTGTTGTCATTGAGGCTATGGCCTCAGGACTTCCCGTCATTGTGACTATATCGGGAGGACCGGAATCCTTTGTTATAAATGGAGAAAATGGTTTCATTATCGATCAGGACCTCAATCATCTTGAAAGAGCCATGAAAGCCATAAAAGGAAAAGAGTGGGATACAGATTCTATCCGCCGGTACGTTATGGATAATTTCTCGGAAAAAGCCATAGTGGAAAAACTGATTGATGAATATAGAAAAGTACTCAATGACAGGGAAATACTGCAGGCATCAAGAGAAATCTCAGTCTCCGGGGGAATCAGCAAAGTAGCATTTCAGCTGGCAAAACACTTGACTAGCACAGGGTATCCCATTATAACATTAACAACAGATATTGATGAGCTTAGTTCTCTGGAGAATATTGGCAGGATTTTCATCCTACCCATGCCCCGGTGGATTAAGAAGCTGCCCGTCTATTTAAGAAATTATTTTAAAACAAAAGTATTTACAAAAAAAGTTCACTCCATTTTCAAATACAGAAATAAGAATCCTCACTGTATAACCATATCACACAGGGATTCCTATGGGGCAAACATCGCTATTGGCCATAGCTGTCACAGAGAAGCCATAGAATTGAAAAGGAAAGAAGGACATCTTTTATGGTGGCTCAATCCCATTCATCTCTTCTATTTAGGACAGGAAAAAGCTATCTGCCGAAAACCATACCCCCATCTCGCTGCTATCTCCAAATCTATCGCTGATGAATACCACAGACACTACAAGCTCCCTGAAAATTTCATCCATACAATCCCAAATGGTGTTGATACAGAGCGCTTCTATCCGGATTCGGACGATCAGGATCACAGAAGGCTTATAAAGGAACTTTTTGTCGATAAAGACAGTTTTATCATACTCTTTGTGGGGAATGAGTTTAAACGGAAAGGACTGGACTTCCTTATTGAAGCCCTGTCCCTCATTGCGGATAATAACATTCATCTTGTAGTTCTGGGTGGGGCCGACCCTTCTCCCTACAGGCCGATAGTCAGGAAAATGAAGCGGGAGAAACAGGTTCACTTCC
>JAEINM010000521.1 GCA_016342385.1 Spirochaetaceae bacterium
ATATAAATACACAAAGGATCTTTTTGATAACTATGGCGATATTTATGTCACAAATGTCTGCCATAATGAGAATCCGAATTATATCAGAAAAGAGCTGATCAGACTTTTAAATCATATCGATTTTATCAGTAGCAGAATCGAGACGGATAAGCAGTATGCACGATTTCTCAAGCCCCTTCATATTCAGGGATTTGAAGAGATTAAAAAGAAGGCCACATCGGCCAATATTCAATCTGTCATGCGTCTTCTCATGCAGAAACATTTCGAAATAATCGAAGAGTATACGATACTCGATTATCCCATAGATTACCGTCAGTATATGACTTTCTTCTCAGGAGGGTTCATTCAGTCACCCGATGATATTGATTTTTTTCAGACTGCCGTAAGAAAAATCAGAAAACTCAATTCCACAGAAACAGTTGAGATACTAAGAGTCATGATGGCATTTGCCTCTGATGTAAAAGAAACACAGAAAATCATCGACTATATTTCAACGTGCAAAATATTTGACCATGATATTTATCAGAAATGGAAGGATCTGAAAGAAGATAAACAGGATGAAGCAATATATAGCCTGAATAGAACTTTTGATAAATATATTCTGGATCCCACTATAGAGATTGATATAAAAGAACTGCCGAAAATAGGGCGCATAATTGAACATGCGATTATTAAACAGCTTATAAAATCTCCAAGAATAAGCCGTCAGGAAATCGATTTTCTGCTCAACAATGAAACAACAGCAATGGAGCCGTCTCTTCCTCCTGAACTGACTAAAGCGAACGAGATTTCTGTTCCTGAAAAAAACTTCAGTAATAAAATAACATCGGATCAGAAATTTCTTGTATTACGCCAGAGATTTCTGATCCGGGCCACAACCATGATGTCCGATAAATTGTATCGCGACCGATTGGCCTCTTCAATAATAAAAGCAGGAGTCTACCATTACGGCAGCAACTATGGAGATGTTTCTGTTGAAGTAATGAATCATTTCCAGTTGTTTACAGGAGAAGTTAATAATCTGACAGGGAAAGCTGCAGAAGTGGGACGTGAATGTGCCTCATGGATCCTGACCCAGGAGAAAGATTTTGCTGTTAAAACTATCAGTTTATTGGAAGAACTTATAACAAGTGGAATAATCCAGTCAGTAAAAACCACGCAATTAGCCTACCCGCCTTTTTCTGAAATTCTGGAAAAGCCCGATCGAGATTCATTTTCAAAGAACGCAATCATCCCCCTGAAAGAACTCTACAGCATCTATCTTAGAGAATACATAAATGATTTCTGTGTCGTCAAATCCGCCAATTTACCTCCTGTAGCCAGAACTATGTTCCAAAAGAGTTTTCCCGGTACAGAAACAATGCTGGAATGTGCATCTATTATCTGCCGGAATTTACATAAATATCTCGATCTGGATCAATTTGATTATGAATTCCAATTATTGGCAGCAGAGAGCCGGGATGAAATAAAAATGAGGAAAATTAAACTGGTAGGAGGAAAGAGAAAACTGGATCAGTTTTTTTCCTATGCAGGGGATATGGGAATAAAGGGTCTTTTCAATGAGATAAAAAGAAAAGACTTTATCCCTATACGTATAATTGATACTGAGACACTTTCTCTTTGCGGCTATATAACCCTGTTTCTGACCTATCCCTCTAACAGTAGAGATAAAATTTTACTTATTACAGGAATACATGTCAATGAAAGATGGTTAAGCGATCTGAATGAAGTAATATTTTATAGGGAAACCAAAAAGACACTTGTAAATTATGCCAAAAAAGTAGATGCTAAACTGCTGTGTGTTACACAATCAGGTAATGCCCTTTTCGGGTGCAGTTCTATCCACTTTTTATTGATGGCTGACCTGGAAGACAAACCTGTAATCAAATTATCATCAGTCCTGAAATTCCCTGAAAAATCATTTAGTATTTCAGAAGTTTCTGTTCTGTGGAAAAATATAAGCGAGTAATCATTGTCTGTAGAAATCTTGGGCTGGACAGCCCTGCTATCAGTTGTTCCCATTTCAGAGTTAAGAGGAGCTATCCCTTTTGCCGTGACACAGGGAATCCATCCTGTAACGGCTTATTTTTTTGCTGTTTTTTTTAATGCACTGGTTGGACCCATAGTATTTATTTTTCTCAACTCCTTTCATAAACTTTTTTCGAGAATGAACTGGTATACAAAAATTTTTGATGATTTTGTTGAAAAAACCAGACATAAAGTTGAGGACAAAATTAACAGATTCGGTTATTGGGGTGTTGCCTTGTTTGTTGCCATACCTCTACCCATTACAGGAGCCTGGACGGGCACTTTGGGCGCCTGGATCTTCGGGTTGAAAAAAAGGAAAACAATTCTGGCGGTAATTCTGGGAGTATGTATCTCAGGTTTGATCGTATCCCTTATCACTTTTTTCGGAGTTGAAACACTCTCATTTTTA
>JAEINM010000522.1 GCA_016342385.1 Spirochaetaceae bacterium
GTCATCTTTAAAAATAAACTCGAGATTGTTTTTCTTTTCTTTTAAAGAAATTGAGATTTTCCCCTCCGGTTTTTTTCTGTTATCCACTCTCTCTTCTTTCGTTTCGATGCCGTGGACTATAGAGTTTCTCACTAATTGAGTGATTGAATCTTTAAACAAACGTCTATATTTATCGGGGATAATCTCATTATTATATTCCTCAAGATCCAGAATTATCTCTTTATCGTAATCTGCAGCCAGTCTCCTGATGGCTTTTTTCAATGTCTCTTCAAAAATGTATTTTCTATTTTTTTGAGAATCACCAATTTTGCTCTGAAAGGAAACAATTTTGTCGATTAATTCTTTTATGCCATCGGTTTCCTGCTTTAACTCTGCCAGATTAATTGTGAGATGAAGGAGTTCACGCCATGTAGGTTCTGCCTGTTTTAACTCTTTAATAAATTCTTCAAAGTTCGTCAGTTTATTTCCAATACTATTCAATCCCAGTAGTAAAGCGTTTCCCTTTATGCCATGTACAATGGCAAAGATATGATTTATTACAGCAGAAATTTCATCGGTTTCAACTTTTAGTATATCATTTATTTTCTTTATCTCATCTTCTGTATCTTTTAAAAACTCATCCATCAATTCAGGAGACACATGAATTATCTGAAAGAGGTTTTCCATCTTTTTCGAACTTTCCGTCTCTTCCCTATTCAATTGTTCTTCCAGCAAAACCTGTTCCGTAATATTTTTAAATAGACCTAGAATCTGGATTTTACCATCTTCCAGGACAATTCTTTCAAAATCGAATTCCAGCCAATTCTGGTTGGGGTTTATCTTATCATTCCCGAAATTCATCAATATTTTTTCCAGAGGATTTATTGTCCTGAGCAATTCCGGATTAACCGTATTATTAAAAAAGAGTTCGAGATAATCCTTTGTGGCATTAAAATCCAATTGGGGAATTTTATCTTCAATTAAATCGAGAAAAGAGTGACTGGTTTCTACACCTTTAAACAATTCATTAAAATACGTTGACCTTTCATCTTCCAGATCCAAATTCTCATCGAGCAGGAAAATCCCCTGCTTAACATTATTCAGAATCATTGTGGTCTGTTTGCGTTTTGACAGAAGATCTCCGGAAGTTTTTTCCAGTTGTTGAAAAGTGTTATTTCTGATCAGCTCATAGGCCACGGTAAAACAGCTTACACCGATATAGGCACCAATCGCCCTTATTCCCATAGGAATGATAACAGGAATATCCACCATACCAGGGATTTTAAAGATAAAGATGACTGAGGTAATACCAAAGATTATTGTCAGAATTGAACCGGCTCTTAAGCCTAAGAAAAATATAGAAACAAGGGGAAATAGAACAATCCAGAAATATCCTGCTCTTTCGGGACCGCTGGAATAGATTAAAAAACTAAATAAACTAAAAGCGATTAAAGTAACATAGACCTTCCCGATAATTAACTTTTTTGTTAAACCGACAATGACTATAGAAGCTGTAATTGTAAGAGCTGTAATAGTTGTGAAAATAGCAATGAATTTCTTATCCTGAAGAATATCAATGTATGTAAAATATATGAGTATAATAACACTTATAACAGAAATACTGTTTAAAACTGCACTCTGATATTTTTCTCTTAAATTGGCATTTTCCGGTAAACCATTATATAAGAGACTATAAAAAATGTTATTTTTCATTTTTATTACCTTCTTTCATTTACTTTATGATATTTTCTAATCCCACAGAGACATGAAATGTTCCCAGTGAGACGACAAAGGGTATTGTGATAATAGGGATATTGCCGGTTGGCCATGAGATCATGTGTTTCTCCCCTCTTATTATTGAAGGGAGAGATATGACCAGACGAAACTGCTCTAATCCTTTTTTGGCATTTCCCGCAATGATATTGACGACCTCTCCTGCCGAATCAATGACATCGTCATTTATTTCACTAATAGCATAACCGACCAGTTTTTCGGTTAATTTTATAATCATCTCTTCGGGAAAGCTTATTGTAATAACACCTTTAGTCTCTCCGGCAATGCCAATAACAGCCGATAAACCCCAGCCCAGATCTTTGTTTCTTTCAAAGAGGAATGGTGTTCTCACTTCAGGGATCTCACTATAAAACTCTTCGAATATCTTTATTGTTGCATCAACAAAAGGTTCGATGTATTTTGTGTCCATATTTCTCCTAAAGCTTCAATTGAGCTATTAACTCAATTTTCCGAAGAAGAGCTAAATCTCCTATGGGTTTTATTAAATAGTCGTTAACACCGGCTTTGACAGCTTCTATAACATTATATTTTGCCGCTTCTGAAGTGATCATAATAATTGGCAATTTCACGTATTTATTGTGGGAACGCAATTTTTTTACAAGATCAAGACCATTTAACTGGGGCATATTCCAGTCAACTAAAAGAATATCTATATCG
>JAEINM010000523.1 GCA_016342385.1 Spirochaetaceae bacterium
GGTCAGCGCTATCAGCCCGCCGTCAATTTCATCAATAGAAGCCAGCATCTCGGCATTATCCACTTTTAGCCCGCCTCCGTAGACAACATCCAACCCGCCTGACACCTCTTTTACAAACTCAGCGATTTTCCTGATGTAATTTCGGTCAGGGGGAGTTTTACCAGGTCCGATAGCCCATACTGGCTCGTAGGCAAGGACGACGTTTGCTGTGTCGACCCCTTCGAGTCCGATACGTATCTGATCGCTCAGTACATCCTTCCACCCGGCTTGCTCCTCGGCTTTTTCCCCTATACAGTACAGGACATCCAAACCTGCCTCCACGGCACGCTTCACTGAGCTGTTCAGCAGTTTGTTTACCACAGAAGTATCGTTTACTCCCCCGGCATTCAGCACCTCCAGCTTATCCCGGCGCTCCTCGCAGTGACCGATAATAGCAGATTCACAACCCATCGACCTGACCGCATTAGCGGTTAAATTGGTGGTGAAGGCACCAAAATTGCCGCCTTCTGCCGTGTCATATCGATAAACACCCTGGGAACCGACTCTGATTAGCGAATCTTCTGAACGGGCTGCTGCAGCCCCGATCATGTGGGCTTCGGGAAAGAACATAGTAAAATCGACATCGTTATCCCGATATTTTTTCAACCCATTATCGGTACCGCGGATAATAGCCCGAGCCCAGTCAATCATGGGTGCAATCCGGTTTATTCCATGGAATTGCACCGGAATGTCAAATCGTTTCAGATTAAGATAGATATGTTTCATATTTTCTTCCTTTTTATAAGACCTGCAGCCTGAAAAAATTCAGCTCCGCGCCGGGCACAGGCTGCAGCATCAGGTTTCGGCAGAGCTTCCAGACACAGAAATCCGCGATAATCAATCTCCCAGAGTGTCTGCATTATGGATTCCATATCAAGATGCCCCATTCCCGGCGCCAACCGATTAGAGTCAAGAAAATGTACATGCCGCAGATAATCCCGACAATACCGGAAACTCTCATGAATGGAGACATCCTCAATATTCATATGGAAGGTATCCAGCATTAGATACAGCGGCAGGCCGCTTTCCTGGATATAGTCACAGGATTCAATGCTGCTGTTCAGTGTATTAATTTCATACCGATTGATGGGCTCAACCATCAGCGGTACTCCGCAGGACTCGCTCACGGGCAGGATTTTTTCGATCGTATCGGAAAAGCGATTCAGTGTTTCCTGAACCGTTTCACCTGGAACATTATTTCCCCTAACCAGTCCAAGGGATACCATGCCGCCTGCTTCAGCAGCGTACCGTATAATTCCATCGAGCCTTCGAATCACTTCCCTTCGTATTTCAGGATTTCTGTCTGCCAGAAACAGTCCTTCGCCGGCCAGAGCTGCAGGCATAACCGCACCCACTCCAAGATCATACTCGTTAAGCAGTTTGAGAGCTTCCTGACTGACTTCAGCATCAGGATCCTGTACAAACAGGTCCACTCCCTGGTATCCCAATCCGGCAATAAGCGGTATATTCACCGCTATATTGTTCGAAAATAGGATAGGGGCACCCGGAGGTGCATCGAACAGGGATAACGAGACCGATGGTTTTATCATTTATTTTGTCCTTGTATTTCAATTTTCTCAGAAGCAGATTCTTCTCTGTACTGATTACTGTTTCTTTCTGCTGACTGTTTCAACAATCGTATATAATGCAACATCACCATCGATTTTTCCCGTTTTTCGATTTGCTGAAAGAATATTGAATCCATCAGATTCCTGAAAACATGAAATCTGGCTTGGCCCGCAATCTGCATCAATAAGAAACTCTTCAATTTCACTGTTTTTTCCGCTTCGCAATATGAGAAGTTTCATATCATCTTTTCTATATCCTAGAATAAAAGAGGGTATGGTATTAATAAGACCACCCCAGAGTACATGTCCAAATTCTATTTTCCGGGAGTAAATTTCAGAAAAGTGACCATCAATACTCTTTAATATCTTAAATTGGTTACCGTGAAATGGAGTTATAACCGCAAACTCCTGATCACCATCATCATCAATATCAAAAACAGCCATATCACTTGCGGGAAAATCAAATAATTTGTAGGGCGAAAACCCATCATTAATATCATCAGGTAAAGGAATAATCCAGCAGCCCGAATCGCTTGAAATAAGGTAGGATTCTTTCTCATGATGTATAATTTTTGAGAACCCATGATTTCTGTAGAGTCCATCCATGATTGTTCTTACACCTGTAAGTTCAAATGTTTCCGGATCTACATTGCCAATGATAATTTTTCCAGGTTGTGACCAGTCGTCTATTCTCTCTTTTAATCCGCAGAGTGTAGATCCAATGAAGTAGAGATTGTTATTGACAGAAAAAATATCCATACGATGCAGAAATGGAATAGTCTCTATAGAGCGCATCCACCACTCACCCTCTTC
>JAEINM010000524.1 GCA_016342385.1 Spirochaetaceae bacterium
AGTCCTGGAAAATCGTTGTGATTAAAAAAGATGACTATATTAGTAAAATTGCTGGCTTTTTAAATAATAATACAAAGCAAATGCCTCCCAAATTTGATATTCTTCTTAAGATTTCGCAGAAAACAATTTTATCGAGCAAACTATTAATCGCAGTATACAATAATGGAGATCTCTGCAGTAAGATTGAAGATTCTGGAAAGGATTTTGCTGAGAAAGCAGAAATCCAATCCATTGGTGCGGTTATGCAGAATATGTTATTGCAAATATATGACCTTGGGCTGAGCGGATTGTGGATGGATACACCTGTATTATTTTCCCATGAGATCAACACTCTTCTCAATATTGATGGTAAGCTTTCGGCAATGCTTGCTGTCGGCTGGCCTGCAAATGAAGTCCTTCGTTCCAAGAGAAAAACCAGAGACGAATTAGTCCGTTATTTTTAGATGAATTATTTGAATATCAACAATATCGATTTTTTTAATTTCTCATTTTCTGGATACAAAAATAGAAAAGAAACCTTAGGAAAATCTCTGAATATGAAAGAAATGATGCGGGCAGATAATTTTATATTTGAGAAATCCAGAGATCAATACATTATCTGCAGGGCCTTACTCAAGTCCATTCTTGGCGAAAAGCTTCACATAAAGCCACATAAGATTGAATTAAAATATAACAAGTATGGGAAACCGGAACTGCCATCAGCACTAAACAGGGATAATTTACAATTTAATGTATCTCACTCCGGTGACTATGGAATCATTGCGGTGACAGAAGATAGACAGGTCGGGATCGATATTGAAAAGTGGAAGGATATGAATGACCAGGATCTAATAATAAAAAGTCAGTTTTCTGATGATGAATATAAAATTTACTCAGCTTCTACAGACAAAACAAAGTGTTTTTTTGATATCTGGGTACAGAAAGAAGCCCTAATAAAGGCTTCCGGTCTGGGTTTTAGTTTCGGTCTGAGTCAATGGAGTGTTGATCCTGAGAGAGATGAATATTTTATTGAGGCCAGGGAGAAGAAATATCATATGAAAAAACTGAATATTTGTGAGGGTTATTCTACTGCTTTTGCCATAAGTGAATGATTTTATTGATTCTGAGCAGCTTTTATAACTTTATGCTTATTTTTTCTCCACCTTATAGCTTACGATCAACTGCTCCTGATCATCAAATATTTCCACCGTATAATTATTGCGGTTCTCATAATTAAACCGGGCTGTTCTTACAATCTCTCCCTCTTCATTGAGAGCAAAAGAGGTATTAATTGTCTGATCCTCATTTGTAATGTGTTCAAAAGTACAGCTGATCCGTTCAAAATCCTGCCCCTGACCGCTTTTCTCAAAGAGGTATTTTTCAATAACGCCCTCTTCACTGTAGATAAAGTCATAGCGGGTTCGTTTGGCTGATTGACCTTTACCTTCTGAGTATTCCTGGCGGTAGCGCTTTAGTGTTTCATTTCCATAATAGTCGTATTGGGCCGAGAGACGATTCTCCGAAGTGCCTATTGATTCTATGGATGTCAGCAGCTTGTCTTTGAAATAGAACTTTTTACCATTTTTGTCATGTAGTACAATGGCAATAATATTGCCTTCATTATTTATCTCATAATCAAATAATAATTCATCTCCCTGACTGCGGACACTGACAAAATAGGGGGAGGGGAAGTAGATCTCTTTGCCATCCAGTATTACAGTTCTGAGTTTTCCATCTGAGTATTCATAACTATAGGTTCCGTTGTTTTTGAAATCCCCGTCATTTATCTTATATTTTTCATTGAATCCCGTCAGGAGACCTTCATTGTTATAGGTATATTCATATCGGGTCAGGCTGTTATTGAAGTTTAGATTGCGTTCAATAATAATAGAGTTGAATTCACTTTCCATTGTATTTATATGGAAGATTCCAAAACCATAACTTGTATTCTGATGATTGACTACTCCGGGATAGATATGGGTTTTATATACTTCGAAGCTGAAAAGTACCGATGAAAAGCAGACTAGAAATATTATTAAAAACGTTTTCTTCATTATTATAACCACCCTTTTTATTATCGGCAGACTGGTTGAAGTAAAGAATGATTATTCTCCTTTATTCAGATCAACTTTTGCATGATTCAATACATCGGGCAGGGTTATTCTTATTGTTGTCCCTTTTTTCCATTCCGATTCGACTTTAATTTCACCTTTAAACAGATTGACAATAATGTTATGAGCAATGGATAACCCCAGTCCCATATGATTTTTACCTCTGGTTGTCGTGAAAAAGGGATCAAAAATGTGTTCCATATTTTCCGGCCTGATTCCACAGCCCGTGTCTTTCAGAGTCAATAGAATATCTTTATCATGCTGTTCGCAGTTTATTTCAATGAGCCCCTCATCTCCGGGAATTGATTCATAGGCATTTTCC
>JAEINM010000525.1 GCA_016342385.1 Spirochaetaceae bacterium
GAATAATCAATCCCGATATGACTAACCGGACAATGACATATGACTATAAAACCGGGATAGAGACTTTGGTAGATGAGAGGGGAATAGTTTCTGTAAAGAGATTCGATTTATATAATAATGTTTTGTCACATAAGATTCAGGACAGATTTGGAGATACTGCCTGGCGACATAATTATGAATACGATGCGCTGAATCGGAAAGTTACAGAGACAGACATTTACGGTAATATTACCGGCTGGGCTTTCGATTCTCTCGGCAATGAAAAGAGAATTACTTATCCCGAAACAGAGCACTTTAACAGTGACGGGACTTCGGACCTCAAATCGGCCTACGTCGAGTTCACCTATGACAGTGGAAACAGAAAAACAGGTGAGTTGCGCTCTAATGGATCGGGGGGGGACCTTATTTCTTTCTCCTACGATAATGCCGGAAGAATGATCAGCCAGACTGTTTCCTATACCGATATAGATGGAATTACCGGAGAATCCATTTCAACATATTCATATGATGAAAACGGCAATGTTCTGGAGAAGACAATCGGAGACAGCCGGACAACATATGAATACTGGCCGAGAAATCAGGTAAAAAGCGAAACAATCCATGATGGTACTGAAGCTTTCATCACGACTTATACATATGATGAGGCCGACAGGGTCGATACAATGACCGATCCGAGAGGAAACAGCGGGAAATATCCCTATGGTGATTTTTCTCTGATCTATCACTACGATGATCTGGGACGTCTTGATTGGGCTAAGCTTCCGAAGATGGATGAACTGCAGACAGAAAAGCCCGTAATATCTTTTAATTATGATGATGTGGGGAATCTTGTGGGAAGAACTGAACCTGATGGCGGTTATACGATCAATAGTTTTAATTCCCGCAGACAGCTGACAAGACAGGAAGTGTTTGAGGCTTCTGGCAGCAAGAGCTATGTGACTGAGTACTATCATGATGCAGCCGGCAATGTGATTGAGGAGATACGCCCTGGCGGTGATGTTTATACATTCTCCTATGATGAACTGGGGAACCAGGTGTCGAGAACTCTACCCAACGGAAGCATTTGGAGAAATAATTATGACTATGAAGGGCGTCTGTACAGAACTATCAGTCCATTAGACCTAAGAACTTATTACTCATATGACAATATGGGAAGACTGATCAGTGAGCAGAATCCCGAATATGAAATAACCAATTACCGGTACGACGAAAAGGGCAATCTTGTTCAGACTGTCGATGCGGCAGGTGAAATATTCACCACAATATTCGACGAGAGGGGATTGGTTCTCCGAGAAGAGAACAGCAGCGGAAAGATCTGGAACTACACCTACGATGAAGCTGGAAATGTTCTGACAATAATGGATCCCAGAGGAACAGTCAGCACCTATACCTACAACGACAGAAATCTGGCAGACAGAATAGATTATGTCAATGAAGCAGAGGGGAAAACAGGTTATCGGTTCTACATCTATGATGAAGCGGGGCAGGTCATTTCAGCGGAAGACAACGGTGTTATCACCGCCATGGAACTCAATCCCTACGGACTGGTAACAAATGCAACCAGGACCGGATCCGGTAGAGACGTTTCTATAGATTACACATACGATGAAATGATGAGAAGAACCTCATTGAGCTACACAGATAGTGATATTCTTTCATACAACTACAACAGTTTCGGAGAACTGCTCTCTATTCCCGGATATATTGATAATAATCCAGTCTACAACGACAGAGGGCATCTGACCGGTTATGAACTGGCCAATGGAATGGTCTACAGCCTGGAGTACGATATAAACAGTCGTCTGAAAGACCTGGATTACAGTTCTGACAATGGTAAAGAGCTTCTTCATAACAGCTACCTTTACAACAGAGATGATCTGATAATTGGAAAGAACCAGGACTATTACAGCTACTTCGGAAACGGAAGACTTATGAGTGCCATGGTTGTGGGATCTGTCGGTGTGACTGAATATGAACCCGATATGAGTATGGGATATGTGAAGACCGCATCTGAAGACGTTCTGGGAACAAAACCGGTGACTATTTCGGGAGACGAAGTGAGTATCGACCACGATGCTGGATCTCTTGTCGTAAATATCGGTTATCCCTACAATGTTTCGCGGATTGAGATTAATGCCGACTTCATCGACAGCACTCTTGTTGATGAACGGACACTCCAGCTCTATACGGGAATGTACAACACCGAAGAGGGGTATGAGAGAACAAATGCTCTGATTACAGTGGACGGTTCTCTGATAACCATAGTTTTGGAAGAGGTGACTTTTGCCCGGTACTTCAAGCTGCACAGCACTATTCACGAACTGGATGAAGATGGAAAGGCTATGACTCTCAGCCAACTCATTGCGGTTAATCCTGATAATATTACAGT
>JAEINM010000526.1 GCA_016342385.1 Spirochaetaceae bacterium
GAAAAAAACAATTATTGATAATTATCATGTTCATGAAGATACAAAATGCGCCCCCGGGCTTTATATCGGGATTTCCATCAGTGATACGGGGGTCGGGATTCCCGAAGAACTTAAAAGTAAAATTTTCGACCCTTTTTATACGACAAAAGATAAATCGATCGGGACCGGTCTCGGCCTGACAATGGTTCAGCATATCGTCAATCAGCACAAGGGTTTTATGGAACTCTATACAGAGCAGGGAAGAGGAACAAATATTACGGTGTATCTCCCGGCTTCACCGGAAAAAGAGGGAAAACCAATAGAGACTCCAGGGAAAAGGATCCTGGTTTCCGGAAAAGGGAAAATCCTGATAATTGATGATGAAGAGATAATAAGAACACTGCTGAAATCAATTTTATCAGAATGCGGCTATGAAGTTATAACAGCAGAAAATGGAAATAAGGGAATAGAAATCCTGAAAGGGCAAAGACCTCCTCCCGACCTGATCATTCTGGATATGTCCATGCCGGGATTATCGGGAAAAGAGACCTTTATAGGATTAAAGCAGATTAATCCACAGCAGAAGATCCTTTTATGCTCTGGATTTTTCAAAGATGACAGAATACAGGATCTGATGAATATGGGACTGGAAGAGTTTATTCAGAAACCATTTGATTATATCGAGTTGTCTGAAAAAATTCTGAGAATCATTCAATCTCAATAAAGAAATAGAAGAACAGCTCCGCAGACTGCCAGAAGTGTGCCCAGAACCGCTTTTACAGATACTTTTTTTTTCAATATGAAAACATCCACCGGCAGCAGCATTATGGGACTGACCTGCATTAAGCTTGTTACAATTCCCACGGGAGCCCTGTTTAAGGCATAGAGGCTGAGAATAATGCCCAGAACAGGACCGACGACAACAGCAAAGAGAAGCAATAGAAGTAAACCGGGGCTGGTAAATGACCTAAAATCGGAGCGGACTTTTTTTCTGATGAGAGAATAGGCGAATAAACCGATTAAACCGGCGGCAATTCTCAAAAGATTAGTTGTAACGGGATGAATGCCATCCTCCATGCCTGCTTTGGCGAAGATGAGTCCCACGGCCTGAGTTATTGCCCCCAGAAAAGCATAGAGGATTCCTCGGATGTTGCGATTCCCGGGCAAAGTGGAATGCTGATCTTTTCGAGGGACCGAAATGTGCTCTTCTCCTTTATCGTAACTGTTTTCCTCGAATATGACCCAGATGACTCCCCCGAGGATAATAAGGATGCCGGCAATTTTTATCCAGGAGAGTATCTCTTTTAAGAAAATCCATGATAAAACGAGACTGAAAATTGGACTGGTTGTCATGACAACCAGAGCTTCTCTGGCCCCGATCTCGACAAAAGCCCTGAAAAGAAAAAGATCGGCTATAAAAAAACCGAAAAAACCGGACACCAGTATAAACAGAACAGCTTTCATCGGCAGGGTTTGAGGAATCAGCTCTCCCGTAAAGAAGAAATTGATCAGAACCATAAGAGGAAGAGCCAGCCAGAGACGAATGTGTGTGACCGCATCAGATCCTGTTTTCTTTCCTAAATGAGAATACACTAGAGAATTCTGAGCCCAGCAGAGAGCGGTCAGCAGAGCGAAAACCTGTCCGGGAATTATGTACATATTCTGACTCTGACAGAATATCAATAAGGGGTAAAGCATAAATGAGAACAATACACGTTTAATGCTTGATTTTTGTCAGCTCAGTGATATGATTTGTATTAGAGAGCCGTACTTTATAATATTAGTTATCATTATATAAATGCTCTCCCTATAGAATGAAATATCACGGCTCTACTGTACATGCTTCCGCATCATAATATTCGAATAGAAGTATCTGGACTTTTTATCCCGATAGCAATTATTCCAGATATTTCAATATATATTTTTATTATGAAAGGATTTTGTTATGAAAGTCAAAAAGCTATTTCCCCTTATTATCCTGGTAATTTTTATTTCAGCAAACGCCTATTCCCAAGGAAATGAAAACACGAGTATTCAGATATATCCCACCTTCAACTTAGGTCTGGGCAGCAGTAGAATTGTTGACCTGGGCGCATCTATTGGTGGTGGAGCCAATATGAAAATACAGCATCTGTTTGACTCTCTGCCCTTTCTGTTTATAGAGGGTGATATCAATGTGGGAGTCCTTCCCTACCCGGGAGATAATCTAATACTTCTTTCCGGGGGTTTGGGAAGCGGAGTGAACCTGAGAGTAGCCAACAGAATGAGCTTTGATATCAGTGCTCATGGAGGCTGGTATCTCGGGCTGGTATCGGGAGAACAGGATATTTTCTCTAATCCCTATTTCGGCGGAAATGTGAATTTCCATTTTGATCTGTCTCCTAATATAACTCT
>JAEINM010000527.1 GCA_016342385.1 Spirochaetaceae bacterium
CAGGAAGAGAATTTTCAGGAAAATACAATTCTTACTGCTGACGATGCCGAATACACCAGTGATTTTTCAGATTATAGGAATACGGAAATTGAAGATTCTGAAGAGCTTCTGAGAACACTAAAAGGATTTATGATAGAATGGAAGAAACTGAAAACCTCTGGCAGAATGAGTATTCTGGAGGAATTCGGCAACAAGCTTAAAGAGACAGGAATGAAACATAGATCGGGATCTTTAGTCGCTTATGCGGAAAATCTCCTTGTTTACATCAGACTTTTTGACTTATCGGGGATAGAAATTGAACTGGGTAAATTCCCCGATTTAATAGAATCCTTTAAGAACTAGCTTTTCCATGGCATGCGGGAAAAATATTGAGATGCTTCTGTCTGATCTTCTATCTCAACTTCACTTTCCATCTGCTCCAGAAGATCCTGGGGTATTTCTGTAAGGAATCTCGATGGTTTGGGTTCAATCAGTTCCCTCATCTGTTTTCTTTTCAGGCATGATGTTATAAACAATTTTTTTCTTGCTCTTGTTATGGCTACATAAAAAAGACGTCTTTCTTCCTCTATATTTTTTTCAGATTCCGCTATAGCACGAGCATGAGGCATAATATCTTCTTCTACTCCAGCTAGAAAAACATTGTCAAATTCCAGTCCCTTAGAAGCGTGTATGGTCATAAGGTTGATTTTACCGCCATCATCCACCTGGTTTTCATCTCTTGTAACCAGGGTTATCCTGTTGATCCACTTGGATAGAGACGCATCCAGATTGTCAGGGTTTTTTTCCCATCTTCTAAAAAAATCTATAAACATAGTGACATTATCATATTTCCATTTTGCCACTTTATCATTTTTCTGATGTTCCTGAAGGAGAAAGGCCCAGTAATCAATTTCTTCAACTAGACTCATAGCTGTTTCTGCAAGATCTTTTTTTGTTTCAAATTTTTCTGTATACGTATCAATTAGTTCAACAAAATCAGCCAATCCGCCTTTTATAGAATCAGAAACTGGTGCATCTACAGAATATACTACCGAAGTTATTGCAGAATAGAGACTGCATCTCTGTTTTTGTGAGATATTAATCAAAGTCTCCAGTGTCTTTTTTCCTGCTCCACGCCTGGGAACATTAATAGCCCTTAGTACATTAATATCGTCATCGGGATTATTTATCACTTTTAAATAGGAAATGATATCTCTTATTTCTTTCCGTTCAAAGAAACTTGTTCCTCCCGACATAGTGTAGGGGATATTATGGGCCAGTAAAGCATCTTCAATGGCCTTCGATAGATTATTTGTTCTTATTAAGATTCCCACCTGGTCATATTTTATTCTCTCTCTGGTTCGAAGCATGGCTATTGTTTCAGCAATGAATTCACCTTCAGCTCTATCATCTTCGGGATTATTCAGTTTAATTGACATCTCATTATGTGTCAGTTCCGTCCACAGGGATTTAACCTTTCTATTGGTATTATTAGAGATGACAGCATTGGCCGCCTTAAGGATAGTCCCTGTTGATCTATAATTTCTTTCTAATTTTATTTCGATAAGTTCCGGATAGTCTCTTTCAAACTGAAGAATATTTTCATAGTTGGCACCTCTCCAAGAATAAATGGACTGATCGTCATCACCGACACAGCAGATATTTCTAGATTCACTGGCCATAAGATTTATGAATCGATACTGTATGAGAGAAGTATCCTGGAATTCATCGACCATGACATATCTATATCTCTTTCTATAGGCATTAAGAATATCTTCATTCTCTTCAAACAATGTTATGGGTAAAACAATAAGATCATCAAAATCTACAGCATTATACAATTTCATGTGATCCAGATACTCTTTGTACAGGTCTTTGTGCATATCGTTCGTTCTGTCCCAAACGATTCGGCTTGTTTTTATGGAAGAAAAAAGATTGGACAGCTCCATTAATTCCGGAGTTTCATATTTAAGTTTTAACTCTCTGGCTGCTTCTTTTATACAGGACATTTTATCGCCCGTGTCATAAATGGTGAAATTATTTCTATAACCGAGGTGGGAGATCTTATCTTTTAAAACTTTTAATCCGAAAGAATGAAAGGTGGATATTGTCAGATTGGTCAGTTTTTTTCCTGTCATCAATTTGACACGTTCACCCATCTCTCTAGCAGCTTTATTTGTAAATGTTAAGGCCAGAATTGAAGCCTGGGGGATCCCATGATTGAGCATATTGACAATCCGGTTTGTAATAACACCGGTTTTGCCACTACCAGCTCCGGCAATAATTAAGAGGGGACCAGCAATTGTGTCGACAGCCAGTTTCTGTTCCGGATTCAGGCATACTTTATTTGTATCTACAGCCATAGATGATTCAGATTCCCATTT
>JAEINM010000002.1 GCA_016342385.1 Spirochaetaceae bacterium
TTCAGATCTTCACGCTTGATGACTCCAATTGTCGTTCCAGGCACTATTGTGGCTATATTTCTAAGGGCAATTCGTTTACCTTCAACAATCAGCTGAAGATTCTGTAAACTCTGTAATGAGTCTCTTGAATCTTCTTTATACCTGACGTTAATGTCGTATTCATCATCACCGACTCTATATTTACCGACAGATGATCCATTGATAGCACTCCTGATAGTCGATGCAATTGCCTGTGTGCTCAATCCATAAAAAGCGGCTTTTTCTCTATTAACTTCAATGAGAAACTCAGGTTCTGAAGCTTCAAAATCTGTATCTGCAATTTTTACCTCATCATATTCTCTTATAATAGATAAAAGGCGAGTACTCAATTCCCCAAGAATTGTATAGTCATCTCCGATCACCCTGTATGAGATATCATTTCCACCCATACCCGTATCACTTTCAACAATAATATTGGCACCGGTAATAGTGGCAAGATTCTGACTCAACGCCACCTGGGCATCTTCACCGGAAATTTCCCTATCATTGTAATCGGTATAATTTACGGTAATAGATGCATCACCTCCTGCATTGGTATTTGAGGTAAAACTGGCTAATGACGCAGGTGATGTTGGTATAACTGCTTCTATTCTCTTAACGATTTGATCGGTCTCCTCTATTGAGGTTCCGCTGGGAGCATCAATGCTAACCCGAACCTGACCGGGATCCATATCGGGAAAAAATACAGGTTCTTTCCCGAAAAGGCCATAGAGGACCATTCCAACAATGCAGATGACTACTGAAATGACAATGAACCGCACTGCTCTTTTTATAGAAAAAGTGAGTACTTTATAATAGCCATGCTGAAGTTTTCCGAAAAAACCGCCTCCATCTACCATCTTTTTTTGTGCTTTATCTGATATTCTTAAAAATTTGGAACAAAATACTGGTGTGATTGATAAACCGACAGCTAAAGATGCCAGAAGAACAATAATGACTGTTTTGGGAATGAAGGACATGAATTCACCCATTATTCCCGGCATAAATAAAATAGGAAAGAATACCAGACAGGTTGTCATCGTTGATGCGATAATGGCTCCCGCCACCTCTTTTGTACCATCAATGGCAGCCTCTTTCCGTGCTTTACCCATTGCTGCATGGCGGAAAATATTCTCAACTATAACGATTCCATTATCCACCAGCATTCCCAGGGCCAGAATAAGACTGAATAATACCATCTGATTGAGAGTTATACCTAATAGCTGTAGAACAAAAAATGAGATTAACATGGAAAATGGTATGGCAATGGATACAAATATGGAATTAGTTTTTCCCAGAAAGAGGAATGTCACCAGTAAAACCAGAATAATACTGGTGAACATATTGTTCTCGAGGTCGGCAATCATATTATTGATAATATTTGAATTATCACTGGTTATAATAATCTCTCCACCGCTGGGCATTTGAGATTCCATCTGATTAATAATTACTTTTGCACTATCGATTAACGCTAAGACATTAGCACCGACCTTTTTCTTAACCTGAAGAGTAATGGCGGATTCACCATTAATTCTCGCATAGGATTCAGGATCCGCCGGCTTAAAAGAGACATTTCCCAGATTGCTCAATTTAACCTTTTTCCCTTCAGACTGCACTATTATATCAGCAAATCCATAGGGATTTTTTATCTCGCCTGTTACAGAAAGAGAATAGTTTTTCCTGCTGTTTTTTAAGATTCCTCCGGGAATCGTCGTGTGTTCACTCATTATAGCATATTGAACATCGTCTATAGAAAATCCGTAGTGTTCCAGTTTTACCGGATCCAGTTCGACAGCTAGTTCCCATGTCTGATCTCCAGACATGGTTGTATCTAAAACTCCATCAACAGTGTTTAACTGCTCCTGTAAATCTTTTGAAAAACTATCCAGGACAGCAACTCCTTTGGGGTGAGAGAGTACAATTGTCAGTACCGGTGCCCAGTCTGACATAGTCACTTCTTTTACAACCGGTTCATTGGCATCTTCAGGAAGATCACTTTTTACACTGTCTACACGGTCTTTAACTAACCTCAGAGCCTCTTCGACAGTTTTATCAGCAGAAAACTCAAGCCATATGGATGAATAACTCTGATAAGTGCTTGATGAAATTAGTTCAAGCCCATCGAGACCGTTGAGTTCGTTCTCTATTTTTGTGGTTATGAGAGACTCAATATCACCGGCAGATACGCCACCATAAGCAGTATTGACCATAATCCATGGGACTTTGATCTCCGGTTCAGCTTCTCTCGGCAGGGTTTTATAGGCATTAACGCCGACAATAACAATTAGCAGGGCAAAACAGAGAACAGGTATGAATTTGTTTACAAGAAATTTGATCATTTTAAGCCTCTTTATTTATAACTGCGACCTGTTGAGAATCGACTATGAGGTGAAGTCCTTCGTGAACGATGATTTCTCCTCCGTTCAATCCGGAAAAAACAACGCATTCAGTTACATCCGATGGTCCCAATTCCACGTAGCGTTTGATAACTGTCTCACCTTCAAGAATCATAACGTAATCCCCGCTGTCTTCTCTTATTATGGAATCTGCCGGCAGTACAATATGATCGTCGTATCTATTTCGAAGAAGTTTTACTTTAGCAGTCGTCCCTGATAGAATCTTACTATCTTCATTATTGACAAGTATTGTTGCAGAAAATGTCAGATTTCTATCGGAACTTTTTCTGGAAAAGCGAACTAACTCACCCTCCCAAATTCGGCCTGGAAATAGATCCAGGGTAATCTGTGCGGGACTCCCCTCTTGAATACCTTCCATATCGGCTTCGGGTATTCCGATTTTAATTTCAATTTGTGAGAGATCTTCAATTAAAAAGGATTCATGCCCCGGACTGATCTCATCATCAGTATCAATATTTCTCGATACAACGACTCCTGATATGGGAGCTATACAAAATGCACCGTTATAGGCTTTTTCCGCATCGAGCAGCTGTGCTTTGCTATTGAGCCACTGGAGATGAGCCTGATCCACATTTATCTGGGAACTAGTACCGCTTTGGAGGAACCGTTTTAAAGCATTGTAATTGTCATGGCTGATTTTCTCATTTAAGATTGCCGAATCAAGTGTTAGCTGTGCTTTCTCTGATGAAATCAAAGACAAAGATTCGCCTTCAGAGACCAATGATCCCTCAGCGACATTAACCGACTCTACAGTTCCGCCAGTCATACTGATTATGGAGGCTCGCTTGACTCCCTGAACACGGCCATAATACTCTCCGTATTCATAATAATCAGCTCTTTCCACTTTCAAAGTTGAAACTGGTGTTAAAGATATTTCTTTTTCAGATACAGTTGATTTTTCATTATTTCTGTTACAGCTGATAAAAAGTAATGTACATACTGCACATAGTATCCCGACACTTTTCTTCATCATTATTTTATCCTCTACAAAAGAACACATGGTTCCAAGATTACTATTAGAAAACAAGATAGTAAAAAAAATGCCACTTGATAAAGTGAAAATCATGGTTTTTTTAAATTGTAAACTGAAATTTAATATTTTCTAAAGAATATAAATGGAATTGTTAAATAAGACGACTCCTTTTTTTGTATATTTAAATTTTAAAATTATGTGTTCCATATAAAAATCATAAAGTATAATTGATTCCTATATTTGTAATAGAATTAACTATATGCCGGGAGTTGTTGTGAATAAAATCTTAATCTGTTGTATTGGATGCCTAATACTCGTCTTTGTTTTCAGTTGTGATACTTCTCTATCGGATGGCACAGATATACTGAGTTTTACCATTACCGGGATTGTGGGAAAGGCGGAAATAGATCCCATTAACAAGACAATTGACTTTCGTATACGGCCGATTAACCTTGTTGGTCTAAATCCTGTTATTACTGTAACAGAAGGAGCCATTTTTACTCTTGAGGGAGATCTTGTCGATGGTAAAGCAGTAGATTTAATAGTTACTGCAGAGAATGGGAAAGAAGCAAAATGGAGTATTACAGCAAATATGAATCGTGGCATCTACTATGAAATAGATGGTATACCCCACTCATTTTCTTATGGTTTTACCGATAATACCAACATAATAACAGCTGAAGAATGGGGAAATGGTGAGCCTTGTATAACTTCAGACTTACGTATTTTTGCAGCTACCCATATATTCCATAAAAATTTAGTTTCCTATAATCCCGATGAATTTGTCATAATCACCTTAAGCTCATTTAGCGCTGGAAATTATGATGAGAGCGACGTCGGTTTTTTATATTCCTTTGATGAAGACCAGAATAATTCTGCTGATTCGGGAATCATAACAGTATCAATGAGTCTTGTTCTAGAAAATGAAAGCACTTTAGGTGATGATCTCTATGGAAGTTTTAATCTAATCGGAGAAGATCCTTTCCTTACTGTACCTATTCCTATAAATGTCACAAATGGTTATTTTAAAGTGCTTTCTATAGTTCATGCATTTTAAAATATAGGATGTATGATTTATCTCTATAAATTATAATGAGGAAAAAGTTCCAATTTTTTTAATCCGATATTCTTTTCCGAAATTTTCTCACTATTGAAAATCCACCTATTTCTCAGATATTATTGAGAGGGAAATTTATAAAAAAAGCCCTCCCGTTTTTCTGAAAACGGGAGGGCTTTGGTAATATTAAATATAAAAATTATCTGTTGTTAATAACAGCATGTGCTGCAGCAAGTCTTGCTATGGGAACTCTGTAGGGAGAACAGGACACAACGTTAAGTCCCGCTCTATAGCAGAAGTCGATAGAAGACGGTTCACCACCGTGCTCTCCGCAGATACTTGTTTTAAGGTCGGCTTTAGTCTGACGACCTTTAGCAACACCCATGTTAACAAGCTGCCCGACACCATCCTGGTCGAGAACCTGGAAGGGATCATCTTTTAGAACTTTCTTGTTGATGTATTCCGGAACGAATCCACCGACATCATCACGAGAGTAACCAAAAGTCATCTGAGTAAGGTCATTTGTACCGAATGAGAAGAAGTCAGCGTATTTAGCCACTTCATCAGCCGTTAAAGCTGCTCTAGGAATCTCAATCATTGTACCGATCATATACTCAACTTTCGAACCGGTATTTTTTAGAACTTTATCAATGACAGCCTGAGCATTTTCTCTCAGAACTTTTAGCTCACTGACAATACCCACAAGAGGAATCATGATTTCAGGAAAGACTTTAATACCTTTCTTAGTCATTGTAGCTGCTGCAGTCATAATCGCTTCTACCTGCATATCATAGATTTCAGGATAAGTGATTCCGAGACGACAACCTCTGTGACCAAGCATAGGATTCTGCTCTGAAAGACCTTCCAGTCTTATTTTAAGAGCTTTAGCATCCATACCCATTTTCTTAGCAAGAGAATTGATTTCATCATCTGTGTGTGGAACAAATTCGTGTAGAGGAGGATCGAGAAGACGTACAGTAACGGGAAGTCCGTCCATAGCTTCGAAGATTCCTTCAAAGTCTGTAATCTGGAGTTTCAGGATTGCTTTAAGAGCTTCTTTTCTCTCTTCAACAGTGTCGGAAACAATCATAACGCGGAATGCTTCAAGTTTTTCACCTTCGAAGAACATATGCTCAGTTCGACATAGACCAATACCTTCAGCTCCGAATTCTCTGGCTTTCCGTGCGTCTTCAGGAAGATCTGCATTGGTTCTTACACCGAAACCATCTTTTATTCCCTTTCTTCTTGCACCGAGTCGAACTTCATCAGCCCAGCCTAGGAATGTATTGAGGTTACCTGACAGTTCAGGAACTATCAGTTTTGCAGTACCCGAGTAAACATTACCATCAGTACCATTTATTGTGAGAGAATCACCTTCTTTATATATTTTTCCATCTATAGTGGCTGTTTTATCAGAGACTGAAATAACAACGGCTTTACATCCGGCAACACAGGGGCGCCCCATTCCTCTGGCAACAACAGCTGCGTGGGAAGTCATACCGCCAGTGGCTGTCAGGATACCTTCAGCAGCATTCATTCCACCGATATCTTCAGGAGAAGTTTCTTTTCTTACAAGAATAACTTTTTCACCTTTAGCTTTTGCAATTTCTGCCGCTTCTGCAGTAAATACGATTGTACCTGCAGCAGCACCTGGAGATGCGTTGAGACCTTTTGCAATAGATACAAGATCTTTCTCATAAGCAGGGTCAATCATAGGGTGAAGGAGCTGATCCAACTGGTCAGGAGAGACCATGATCAGGGCTTCTTCTTTAGTCCGCATTCCTTCATTTACCAGGTCAACTGCTATGTTTACAGCAGCATTTCCGGTTCTTTTTCCATTCCTTGTCTGGAGGAGATACAATTTCCCTTCCTGAATAGTAAACTCAAGGTCCTGCATATCTTTGTAGTGGCCTTCCAGTTTATCTTTAATATCTACAAGTTCTTTGTATATAGCGGGATTCTGATCTTCAAGAGTAGACAGTTTCAGAGGAGTTCTTATTCCGGCAACAACATCTTCACCCTGGGCATTCATGAGATATTCACCATAAAAATAGTTTTCACCAGTAGAAGGGTCTCTTGAAAAACAAACACCAGTACCGGAAGTGTCTCCATAGTTACCGTACACCATAGACTGAACGTTTACGGCAGTACCAATCAGATCGGCAATTTTATTAATTTCTCTATATTTAATAGCTCTTTCGTTATTCCAGGAACCGAATACCGCATCGATTGCGGCCCAGAGCTGCTCTTTCGGATTTTGAGGGAAATCTTTTCCTGTGGTTTTTTTGTAAACAGCAAGATATCGCTGAACAACTTCTTTCAGGTCATCTGCATCAAGGTCAGTATCGAACTCAACACCTTTTTCTTTTTTAACAGATTCGAGAGCAACTTCAAAATCATGATGTTCACAACCGCTTACAACATCGCCATACATCTGAATAAATCGTCTGTATGAATCCCAGGCAAAACGAGGGTTACCTGTGTTTTTTGCGATACCCTCAACAGCTTCTGTTGTTAAACCAAGGTTCAGGACTGTGTCCATCATTCCCGGCATGGAAACCGCGGCACCTGATCTGATAGAAACGAGTAAGGGATCATTGGGATCACCAAGGGTTTTACCCATCTCTTTTTCAAGTTTAGCAAGATTTTCATCAACCTGTTTTTTAATATCATCTGTATAAGTACGGTTGTTATCGTAATAACTTTTACAAACTTCAGTTGCAAGAGTAAATCCGGGAGGGACAGGTACACCAAGATTTGTCATCTCACAAAGATTAGCACCTTTTCCACCAAGAAGGTTTTTCATAGATGCATCACCTTCGGTAGCATTTTTACCGAAATAATAGACCAGTTTCTTATCACTCATAGTCAGCTTTCATCCTTATAATTGTTTTCACAAAAATCATAAAGGCTATGAAAACTGCTGTCAATAGAAAGAGTCGTAAAGGGTAAAAAAATAGCAGCTATATGTCCTTACTGGATAAAGAATAAAGCCCCCCTACTGAATAGTGCCGGGGGGCCTGGTTAGTTCTTCTTGAGTTTAAGCAACATAGGCTTCAAGATATTGTTTTCTCGAAGGATGCTGAAGCCTGGAAATGGCTTTCTTTTCAATCTGTCTAATTCTCTCTTTTGTCAAATTGTATTTATCTCCAATCTGTTTAAGAGATAGAGGTTTCTCGTGATTTAAACCAAAGCGGAACTGAAGAATTTCGGCTTCTTTTTCTGAAAGCGTAAGAAGTACACTGTTAATATCTTCAACAAGAGATTTATCCATAAACTCTTCTTCCGGTAATTTGTGTCCCTGATCTTCTATAAAATCACCTAGATTGGAAGAATCACGATCAGTGTAAACAGGTGTATCGAGAGAAACAAGATCTCTGGATATATTCACCAGGTCATCAACAATATCTTTTGATAGATGAAGTTCCTTGGCTATTTCCTCGTTTTCCGGTTCTATTCCCTTTAGAGATGTTAATTCTCTTCTCTTTTTTTCTATCTGAAGAAGTTCATTAGATCTGTTAAGAGGGAGTCTGATCATTCTGGACTTTTCGCATATGGCTTTTAATATAGACTGTCTTATCCACCAGACCGCATAGGAAATAAAATGATATCCTTTGTCGGGATCAAATTTATTAATTGCATTTATTAGTCCTATATTGCCTTCATTTATCAAATCATCAAGAGGTAGACCCTGATTCTGATATTTTTTTGCCACATTAACGACAAAACGGAGATTTGATTGGATTAGTTTATTCTGAGCATCCTTATCTCCCGTAATAGCTTTTCTGGATATTATATCTTCTTCTTCTCTTGTTAAAAGAGGAATCTTATTAATTTCTTTCAAATAGATTGATATTATACTTTTATCTTCGGAATATCTGTTTTCATTTTTGTTAGCAGTATTTAATGACATAAAGCCTCCTGTAAAAATACTTGCAATTATGGTGCCAAAAAAAATGAATTTCGGAATATAATAGTTAATATCTTGTAACATAACAAATTAACTATTATATTCTGCATAAAATAATTAGCAGATACAATATCATCTAAAGAGAAGTGTGTCATATTTACTCAATTAGAAGTTTTCGTATATATTGTGAGTCAAAAATCCCCAACTTCCAATTCTTCACTTGTTTTAATGCGTCCGCAGCATTGACTAAAGAGTATACCGCTGCCGCAAAGACATAAATCATTCATAGATAATTGATGTCCCGAATGAAAATCCGTATAAATGACTTCATTATCTTTTTCTAAATAGGATATATCTGCAACGGGAAAGATAATGTTCTGATTGCGGAAAAATTTCAGTTTTCTATCAACAGACATATGGTCAAAAATACCAGATTGCAGCAGATTCACCCAGTGTTGAGAGATAATATCCTTGATGACATCTTTTTCTACTTCAGAACAAAAGCGGCTTACCTTTTTCATTTTAATATATTTCTCTAACTGAATACTCATAAATGCCGCTTTATCATCTTCAATGTTAAATGTATGGACCGGTTGACCATATTTATTGGAGTGTCTTTGGATCATTTCTGTCGAATGTCCGTTGTCTTTTAATTCTCTTGCAATATGCCAACAACGAAAAGCGGAGTCAGAACGTCCTAACTTTTTTAATGTCACACCGAGATAAAAAAGTGATTTTTCCAATCCGGATTTAGAAGACACAGGACATTGTGTAACAGCTGATTCAAAACATTTTAAAGCTTCCTTCAGATTCCGATCCGATAGATAATTTTTCCCTTTTTTAAATTCTTTTTTCCAGTACATAGTAATAAATAGTCTCCGCCATTAACTTACTAATTTTCAATAAAAAGGGCAAATTTTCTTTTTATCTTGACCTTTGAATATTGAAAGTTTTATATTGTCTAAAGATACTTTTAATTAGTAAAGAGGTTTGAATAATGACAGTTAAGCCATTAGGTGATCGTGTTCTTATTAAAATGAAAGAAGTTGAAACGAAAACAGCTTCCGGTCTGTATATTCCACAGACTGCACAGGAAAAAACGACAACAGGAACAGTAGTTGCAGTTGGCGATGATAAAGAAGTTATTACAGTAAAAGTCGGGCAGGATGTTATGTATGACAAATATGCCGGTACTGCAATTACAATCGATAACGTTGATCATCTTATTGTTTCAATGGGTGATCTAATTGCTATTGTTGAATAATTAGAACGTTACAATCTGTATAAAAAAAGGCTGCACCCGCAGCCTTTTTTTTATTCTTTTTACAGAAACCCGCCTTTTATCAGATCTCCCAGCATATGAACCACAGATCCTGTCTGTTCTGTCTTTTCTGAAAGCTTTCCCCCTGAATATCTGAAATAGAGAAGCAGCCCTTTTCCATTGGGAGATATAATCATATGATGTATCTCCAAATGAGGATACAGTTCAGCCAGTGAACAGATCTCAGATTCTGGGGAAAACCCTTCAGTTAAAAACAAATACACAAGGGAATGATCGTCCTTTTTTTTCCAACTGGCATCCGCTGCTGCAAAATCTAAGTTTTTATCCATTTGGGACAAATGGAAAACAGATCTAAGACTTTTTATCTGTTTTCTGAACTTTTCAGATTTTTTATCATCGGAAAATCCCTTTATTTCTATTTGATTAACAACAGTTCCTTCCAAGTAGATCATCCTTCATCGCGGATTGATTTCAGATATTGAAGTCTTTCATAGAATTCTTCTTTTACATCGGTATTGGATTCCATAGAGCCCTGAAAATCGGATATAGCATCATATCCTTTGCTCTCCATCCATTTCTCTATACTAGTGAGCATTTCACTGATATAAGATAATCCCTTTTTATAGAGAACTGAACACAACTGAACTGTATTGGCACCGGCCATAAGTATTTTTACGGCTTCTTCCCAGTTGTGAATACCAGTTGTTGCTGATATTTCACAGTCTTCAAGTTGTGACGCTATAATTGCTGTCCATCTCAATAAAGGGGGGAATTCTGCTTCTGTAGAATATCTTGAACCGGTTTTCATCTGCATTGTATCGATATCAATATCAGGATTGTAAAATCTGTTAAACATTACGATACTATCAGCACCGGCATTGTGTAATCTGTAAACCATATTCGGAATGGATGTGAAATTTTGTCCGATTTTCACAGAAATAGGAATTTTTATCTTACCTTTAATCTGTTTAAATATGGCGACATATTTATCTTCAAGAATATCGGGATCTTCCCGATAGTTGTGAGCCATCAGCCCTATATTGAGTTCCAATGCATCAGCACCCATTTTTTCGACTGTTTCAGCATAATCTGTCCACCATTCTGTGGAGTAACAGTTTAATGAAGCTATTACAGGTATGGACAATTCTTTTTTTGCCTTTTTTATTAATGCGAAGTTTTTATCTGCACTGTACAACATACCTGTTTCCTGAAGGTATGCATAAGCTTCAGGGTGGAGCATATCATCAAAATTCTGCCCCATTTTTTTTACTTCCGATGTCATATCCTCTTCAAAAAGAGATTTTAATACTACAGCTGAAGCACCGGCTTTTTCCGCTTTTTTCAGGCTTTCAATTGTCGATGTTAATCCGGAACTGGATAATATAAGAGGATTTTTTAATTTCAATCCTAAATAGCTGGTAGATAGATCGGCCATATATGCAAGGTCTCCTTTTTTTATACAATTGCATAACTATAATACAGGGATATTCCCTTAGTTTCCACAAAGAAAATCTTCTATTTCCAATAAAATTGCTTCACTGTTTTTAATAGACCGGGAAGCCGGCGGCAGAGAATTAATAAAAATGGAGCCATATCTTTTTTTGACAACTCTCGAATCGAGGATCAACACTATACCCTTATCGCTCTGACGTCTCATCAGTCTGCCGAAACCCTGCTTGAATTTCATCACAGCTTCCGGCAGAGACAATTCCATAAAGGGATTTCCTCCCCTATTCTTTATGGCTTCCATCCTCGCCATAACAACGGGATCCGAAGGAACTCTAAAAGGAAGACGACAGATAATGACGAGTTTAAGTGATTCTCCGGGAGTATCAACTCCTTCCCAGAATGAATCTGTAGCGAACAAGACACTGGATACATTCTTTCTAAAATTATTGAGCAATCTCGTTCTATCATCATCACCTTGACGGTAAGCTGTTATGCCGAATTTCTGTAAGAGTGGCTGTAGATTGTTGTAAACTTTTTTCAGCATTTCATATGATGTGAATAAGAGTAATGCCCCTCCCTCTGAGAGCTCCAGTGCTTTTCCTGATATATCACATATAAACTGCACATAGAGTTCACTTTCTTCAGGCAGGGGGGCATCTGAAGGGACTGCCAGGAGGACACGATTTTCATAATCAAATGGCGAGGAAAACATCCTGTTCAACAGTCTGTCAGGATCGGTGAAATTCAGGCCGACTCTCGACTGCCAGAAATGAAAACTATTTTTTACTGTCAAAGTCGCTGAAGTACATATGACAGTTTTAAACTGCTCAAAAACGGTTTCATTCATCATGGAGGCAATATCCAAAGGTGTAATGACAAAGCGCTCAAAAAAATCGCCGCTGCTGGTCCGCTTTTTCTCTATCCAGAATACAGATTCACCATATTCACTATAATTCCTGAATTTTTCACAGAATGAAGCCGATTCCTGCATTCTTCTTATAATAGCCTTGAATTCATAGACAAGAGAGTTTTCTTCATCATCGGGAGAAATCATTTTTAAGACATCTGTACATAATTCTGTCAGGAGCAGGAGATTGTTCTGTAATTCCCCTATGGGTGCCAATACTCCGGACTGCAGATTCTCTCCCATATCTTCTGTAATTCTCCGATTGTAACTCTCTCCTGTAAAATCTCTTGATATACTGTCCAGAAGTTCTGCTTTCACACGGACATTGTTGATCTGCTGGGGAATATCCACAAGTGTTGAAGCGGGACCTGTTAAGGCTTCCATTCGTACAATAATTCCCAGAGCTTTGCCTCTTTTTTGTCTATAGAGGCGATTGAGTAGCTGAAAAATAGAATATTTACTTAATGATTCAGAGAAAAAGGATGTGGCGCTAGTTTCTATATTATGCGCCTCGTCAAAAATAATACGGTCATAAACGGGCAATACAGCGCCACTTTCATATCCCATTCCTGCCATTCTGAGACCCAGGTCGGCAAAAAGGAGATGGTGATTGACAACGAGTATTCCCGCAGAAGAGGCTTCTCTTCTGGCCCTCATAACAAAACAGCTTTCGAAGTGTGAACAACGCATACCGCTACATGTATCAGATTCACTGCAGACCTTTGACCAGAGAGATTCATCGGGATGGAAATTTAATTCTGTTCTACTTCCTGTTGCTGAGATTTGAGACCAGTGGTAAATAATTTTTAAGGGATCATCATCATCGAGAAACAGGCTGTTCTCATCGAGCTGCTCTTTCAACCTACTGTGACAGATATAATTCCTTCGCCCTTTGACCAGTACAGCTTTAATTTTTGAACCTGTCATTTTCTTAACCAGAGGAATATCTTTTTCGATAATCTGCTGCTGCAGATTGATTGTAGCAGTGGAGATGACTACCCTTTCCTCATTTTCATCGGCCCAAGTTAAGGCGGGGATGAGATAGGCAAAAGATTTTCCAACTCCCGTACCAGCTTCGGCGGCAATAATCTTGTCTTCGTTAAACCCTCTGCATATGAGCTGTAGTAAATCCGTTTGAGAAGATCTATATTCATAATTGTCACTTATGGCATCGAGAGCTCCTCCCGGCATCAGTATAGAACTGAGAGATTCCTCATCAATAGAGATATTTCTTTTTCTTTTTATCGGTTCTGCAACGGCATAAAACCGCTTGAGATCGTTATCGACAATAAAAAAACCGATTCCCTGATTTCCCAGGGAAGAGGCAACGGATAAATCAGCCTGACTCGGCTGGAGAACACCTGATGGGTGATTGTGAATTATGACATCCCCTTTTTCCATATGGGGGAAAAGGGCCGGAACTTCCTGGTCAGTTCCCCTTGCCGCTACGGAAATGTGAGAAATCAAACCCTCTTCATCGAGTTGTCCCCACCATAAAACCTCATTAAACTCTGCTTCCTGTACATCGTTTATCATAAGAGAAAGAGCTTGCTGAGTAAATCTACCGGAAATTTCCACTATATATTATTTACTGTTCAATTCCTGAACTATTCCCATAATTAATTCGACCATGTCATTCTGGACTTTTTTTCCTGTTTCAACAACCTCTTCGTGATTTAAAGGTTGATCCAGTATGCCCGCCGCCATGTTTGTGGCACAGGAAAGGCCTATAACTTTCATCCCCAGCCAGTTGGCAACGATAACTTCCGGAACAGTTGACATACCCGCCAGATCGGCTCCGATGATTCGTGCCATTTTAATCTCTGCGGGAGATTCGTAGGAAGGACCTGTGAAGGCAGCATATACACCCTCTTTGAAGTCAGAGGGATTAGAGAGAGTTTTTGCTGCAATCTTTTTGACAATAGTTCTCAATTCGGGAGTATAGGGATTACTCATATCGGGGAATCTGGCGCCCATCTTATCATTGTTGGGACCAATGAGGGGATTAGTTCCCATTAAGTTGATATGATCGTTCAGAAGAACAATATTGCCCGGAGAAAATGATTTATTCACTGCACCGGCAGCATTGGTCACTATGAGGATTTCAACGCCTAAACCATGGAGCAGAGCTGTGGGAAGAACAACTTCATCCATAGTCCATCCTTCATAAAAATGGAAACGGCCGGCAAGTGTCACTGTATTTTCACCTATTTTCAGAAGACCTTTATGGCCAGCTACAGAAGGCTCCGGAAATCCTTCAATCTGACTGTATGGGATTTCAATACCATCCAGTTTTTCAGAAATTTCCGCAAGACCGGAACCGAGAATCAATCCGATTTTAGGTTTTGCATCTGTTACTTTTCTTATGGATTTGACAGCTTTTTCCACTCTGTCAGAAAAATCATTTCTCATATTTTATTCACCTCTTTTACTCTATTAAAGCAGAAATATAATCATTTGAATCTTTTTATTCAAGAATGACCCCTCTAATTGTCAGACAATTTCGAGAATACTGCGTCCACCGGCCAGTTTTTTAACTTTTATCTGTACTGAAATACGTTCTCTTATGGCTTCGATATGAGAAATTATTCCAATTAATTTACCGCTGGATTGGAATGTTTCCAGAGCCGACAAGACGATTTCCAATGTATCGGGATCAAGGGTTCCAAATCCTTCATCGAGAAAGAGGGAATCAATTGTTACTTTATTCCCTACCAGTTCAGACAAACCCAATGACAGCGAGAGGCTGACGAGAAAACTCTCTCCTCCTGATAATGTGGTGGAAGGCCTGACAGTATCCGCCTGCCAGCAGTCAACAATTTCAATCTCAAGTTCTTTCTGGGAAGATCTTTCGATTCTGTATCTGTTGTTCAACTTTAGCAAGTGATTATTCGCAAGATAGACCAGTTTTTCCAGAGTCAGACCCTGTACAAATCTTCGATATATTTTCCCATCGGCACTGCCGATAAGATTTTTTATTTTTGACCACTTGAGGCAGTCTTTCTCCTGATTTTCAATCTGTAGGGATAAACCTTTGAGCTTTTCTCTTTTGTTGTTATCGCTCATGAGTTTTTCATCGAGTATTCCAATACCCCTTGAAGTTTCTTCTATCTCTTCTTTTAGCAATTTAAGATTACCTGATACATTCTCTAAGAATTGAATAGGGGGTTCTGATTTTTTATGCCCTTCTTCTACAGTCCTGGCATTGTGATATGCTTCCTCAGCACGTATTCTCTTTTCCTTAACACTTTCCAGTTGATCTCTTACCCTTATCATATCCTCTTCAATGTCTTCTTTTTCAAAGTCTGACAGGTCAAGTTTTTCTCTTGACAGTATTGTTTTTAACTGAGAATCCAGGTCTGTTAACTGGTTAGTCATCTCGGGCAGTTCTTTGAGGTAATTTTCACAATTTCCCTTAATCAGAGATAGTTTTTCTCTCGTTTCCCCTATTTCTATCTTGGTATTTTCCAGCTCTTTTTCGCTACCCTCTTTAAGATTTCTGATTTTTTTTCTGATGGATTCAAGTGATTCCGTTCCGGATATTGTCTCTATTTCTGATTTTAGTCTGAGAATTTTAGAATTCATTAGTGCATTCTCATCGATTAATTGTTTCTGCTGCCGGGATAATTGGATCGTCTGAGCAGAGAAATTTTTCAAATTATTCTGAGTTTCGGATAAGTGCATCCGGATCTGAATGAGTTCATCACTTTTTGAGACATAAGCATCGCGGTAACTTTTAAGTAAACCTACCAGATTAGTCGTATCGGCGGTTAATTTAAGAGGTTGTACTAGAGGATTGATAGAATCTTTCAGACATATCATTTCATTTTGCAGATCCAAGGTGTGAATACTTTTTTCATATTTTTTGTCTAAATGCTCACATGTCTCTTTCAGTATGCGCTCTTCATCTAATAAGCTGTTGTATTCATATTCCCAATTATTGTATTGAGCAATTTCACTTTCATTGAAGGAGTATATTTCATTAGCTGCATCTCGATGGGAAGGATGAAGATCGGGGAAAAAAGGTTTTTTATTTTCCGCCCATTCCTGTTCGAGCATTTCCTGCTTGACAGCTTGTTCCCGGAGGTCTTTTTCATTTATGCCTAACTGCTCATTGAGAACGTCTTTTCCCGATTCCAGTTTTTGAATTTCATTGCGAATCCTTTCCAGAATAATTTCATAATCTCTAGTGTCATCGCTTTCTGAAAAGGATGGCAGATCATGAACAGTGGCTCTGCATACTGGGCAAATATCTCCTTCAGAGAGATCTTTTCTAATAATTTGGGCATGATTTACCATAGATTGTATCTTCTGTTCATCTTTGGCTAGGGAAAGTTCGTTTTTCTTTTTGTCCAGCTGAACAAGAGTTTTATTGAGAGCTGCTTCGCATTTCTTTTTGTTTTCCAGTAGATTTTTTTTATTTTCTATTCCTTTATTGTAACTTTTTCCAATGGGGCTTAATTTGAGTAGTATTTCTTTCTTTTTGTCTAATTCTTCTCTATTGGACGGTTTTTCATCTTTTACTTTTCTAATTTTAAAGGACAGAGATTTTAAAGCCTGTTTTTCCTTATCCAGACGAATCTTTAACCGCTCTATATTCTGGATTGTCCCTTTTTTGAAAGAAGAAAGCTCACTCAAAAGTGACAGATAACGCGGTATCTTTTCTTTTACAAGAGGAAGGAAATCCATTATTTCACCATATCCGGGATGAGATTCCAAATATTCCCTAAGAGCCATCTCTTTTTTGTTCAGAGTGGTTAGAAGCACTTCACAACTGTGAATGTTTTCCTCATTTTCCCGCATCTGATTTTTCAGATCTGCCATTCTTTCATTACTTTTTGAAAGAGTTTCTCTTTCAGATTCAGATCTCTGCTGAAGAATCTGGATTTGTTCGATATTGTTCTGCAGTTCTATTATTGTTCTGCTGTTCTCAGATAGTGATTCTTTTTTATTTTCCAGGTCAACATATAGTTTCTCCAGTGTAATATTGAGAGAGTTCTCCTGATTCTCAGAATCAATAAGTTCATTCTTTTTTCTGGATATTTCTTTACGGAGAGAAATATAGGATTTATATACAGGAAGATTATTCACTATTCGTAATTTTTTTTCATATTCAGCTTTTAAGGGTTCCACTTCATTTTCAATTTTCTGAACCCTTTCCAGTTCATACTTTGCTCCGTCAACCCTATTTTTTAATATGACATCCTGTTCCAGCCATTTCTGACTTTCCGAATAGGTAGTTATTTTATTTCTGATCTCTTCTCTTTTGTTATGAAGCGTATCCAGCGCGACAGTATACTCATTGCGCAGAGATACGTTTAGAATTTCCGTATCTCCCAGTTTTTCTTTTAATCTATCCAGTTTTTCATCTTCAATTTTAGAACGGTTAAAGGCTTCGATACTAATTCTTGTATAAATTTCACTACCGGTCATTTTTTCAAGAAGATCGGCTCTTTCGTTAACGCCAGCAATTAAGAAAGAAGCGAAATTTCCCTGAGCCAGTAAAATTGACCGGGTGAACTGTTCATAATCCAGTCCGGCAATCTCCGTTACAATAAGAGGCACATTACTTTTTTTCTCTTCAATTATTTCTTCTTTGTCACCATTTATCCGTGTTATGAACATCTTGGAATTCTGCAGTTTTCCGTCGGATTTGCCTCTGGATCTCCTTTGTTCCCATCGACTTCTATAGGTATTTCCGTCAATGGAAAAAGTCAGTTCGGAAAAACATTCACCACAGTGGCGGCTCATTATTTCATCGGGGTTTTTCAGCCGTGGTGTTCTGCCGTATAAAGCCAGGCATATGGCATCAAATATGGTTGATTTTCCGGCTCCGGTGGGACCCGTAATAGCAAAGAGTCCCGACCCGTTAAAGGGTTTTTTATTAAAGTGAATATCTGATCTTCCCTGAAGAGAATTCAGGTTTAAAATTGAAAGAGTTTCAATTTTCATCGCAATTATCCCCTTCTTCAACCTTTATCATCAGTTCATTGTACAAAGGAAGGAGATCACTGATATCGTCTTCTGTTAAGCCGGATTTCTCACATCTTTTAATAAACACTTCTTCCACTGTCAGATCTTTGATCTCAATCGATCTCTCCGGTGATAGAATATTCTCTCCCTCTACTGTTAAAACCTTAATTCTCAGAAACTCAAAACCTTTACCCAAGGCTCTTTCATTCATCAGTTTATTAATATCTCCAATAGCCTTTCCTCCTGAAATTTCAGCATCTGCCCAGAAAGGTCCATCGGGGGGATCAAATTCGTCCAGTTGATTGATGACTTCCTCAAAATCCCCTTTAAATCGTATCAACTTTCTAAATTCAGGTACTTGTACAGAAATGACATTCAGTAGTTCAGATCCATTGAATTCTGAAATAAGTACCTGCTTGTCACCCTTTTCTCCGAAGTCCATATGCAGGGGAGAACCGCAATATCTGAGATCTTGTCTTGAAGCAACTTTTTGAGGCTTGTGAATATGACCCAAAGCCGTATAATCAAATCCGTCACTAAATATATCAGCGGGAATAGATCCTAGATTTCCAACATAGAGATCTCTCTGACCGGCTCCCGAAAGGCTGCCTGTAATGAATAAATGACCCATGGCAAGAATTGGTATATTAGACTGATCTTTTACCTCAAGAGCTCTATGAAGAGTTCTTCTATAGTATGTCATTATACCATCTATGACCGCGGTTTCTCTCTCCTGCCAGAATTCTCCGGCTTTTGGTATATGAACATCTCTTTCCCGTAGAAAAGGGACAGCACAGACTATCGCCATTGGCTTTCCACTAGAATCTCTTATGGTTATAACATCATCTTCGGGAGTATTACCTGTACCTCCATTGACATATACAGAAAGATGTCTGAGTAACTCTTTCGGGGAATTGAGTTTCGTAATTGAATCGTGATTTCCCCCGATAATGACAGTGGCATGGCAGCAGCTTTCCCTGATGGAGCAGAGAAAATCATAATAGAGCATTTCGGCACTGTTCGGAGGATTTGTACTGTCAAAAATATCACCGGAAACCAGCAATATATCAATAGACTCTTTGTCTAAAGTTTCTCTGAGCCACATAAGGAATTCTTTTTGTTCATCTATTCTCTCTCTGTCGCATAATCGGGCCCCAAGATGCCAGTCAGAAGTATGTAAAATCCGCATGAATTGTATTATTCACCTTTTTGATCAATATAGATAGTATCCAGCATTTATATAGGTTCAATCATAGTATTGCTCTATTGAGTAAATGATATTTTCCTATATTTCAGGACAATATCATTTTAATAAAGAAATCCTATACTTTAAAAGCACTATTTGATATTTTTACCCTGTCATCGGGGTTTTCAATATATCTTTTGACAAATTGTCAGACATATCATATTCTGAATGGTGAATGTAACTAGTTCCATTCACAAAAGGAGTGTATATGAAAAAAAGTGTATTGAAAAAAGTTTTTTTGCCAATACTGGTAATCTCGACATTACTATTTGCGGCCTGTCAGACCTCACCGGGAAGCGGTGAAAAACCTCAGGATTTTGTTTTAACTATTTTTGAGACCACCGATACCCATGGTGCTCTTCTCCCCTATGATTTTATAAACGATAAGGATTCACCTACTTCTCTGGCTCAGGTGTACAGTTTGATAAAAGAAGCCAGAGCTGTTGAAGGTCAGGAAGTTCTATTACTCGATAATGGTGATATTCTTCAGGGACAACCCATTGTCTACTATTCCAATTTTGAGGATGTAAATAATCCTCATGTAGCCTCTGAAGTGATGAATTATATGGGTTATGATGCCGGTTCAGTCGGAAATCACGATATCGAAGCCGGTCATGCTGTTTATGATAAACTTGTAAAAGAATTGGATTTTCCATGGCTTGCAGCAAATGTTGTTGACAAAAAAAGCGGGGAACCCTATTTCGAGCCCTATACAATTATCAACCGAAAAGGTGCTAAGATCGCTATCCTCGGATTATGTACACCTGGTGTTCCTACCTGGCTACCTGTAAATTTGTGGGAAGGAATGGAATTTAAAGGGATGGTTGAAACGGCCAAATTATGGATACCAAAAATCCAGGCAGAGGAAAATCCTGATCTGATTATCGGTTTATTTCATGCCGGTACAGATTTTGAATATAGTGGATATTCAGCAGATGATGTGATGAATCCCAATGCTTCACTCCTGGTTGCAGAGCAGGTTCCCGGATTCGATATCATATTTACAGGTCATGACCATCAAACTCATAATGATTGGGTGGAAAATTCAGATGGTGGCAAAGTTCTCATTTTAGGTTCATTAAACGCAGCCAGAGCCATTGCTTCTGCGGAAATTGATATGGATTATAATGAAGAAACAGGTCTATGGAAGAAAACAATCTCCGGGTCTATTATAGAAGGGGAAGAGCTTGTTGCCGATCCTGATTTTATCAATCAATTTGCCTCTGTAAAAGAGGAGATAAAATCTTATGTAAATAAACCTATTGGTACATTTACATCTACCATCTCTACAAGAGAATCTATGTTTGGAGATTCTGCTTTTGTAGATCTTATTCATAGAATCCAGCTGGAGATAACCGGAGCAGATGTATCATTCGCAGCCCCATTATCTTTAGATGCCAGCATATCTGAAGGTGAAGTTTATGTTCGTGATATGTTCAATTTATACAAATATGAAAATCTTCTTTATACAATGGAATTAACTGGTAAAGAGATAAAAGATTTTCTTGAGTATTCTTATGCATACTGGTTTTCCACAATGGAAGGCCCCTCTGATCATTTGATTAATTATAAACGGGATGCCGATGGAAATATGATCTGGAATGAGAGATATTCTACTTATGATACAGCGACAAGATATTACAACTATGATTCTGCCGCTGGCATTGATTATACAGTTGATGTTTCTAAACCGGAAGGATCACGTGTAGAAATCAGTGGTTTCTCCGATGGAAAAGCTTTTGTGGAAGGTGAAAAATACAAAGTTGCCATAAACTCATACAGAGCCACTGGTGGTGGTGGTCATCTAACCAAAGGTGCCGGAATAAAATCAGAAGATCTTGAGGGACTCACTCTGACATCTACCGATAAGGATTTAAGATACTATCTCCTGAAGTGGATAGAAGGTCAGGGAACCGTTACTCCTTCAGCAATCGGCAACTGGTCAGTGGTACCGGTTGACTGGTGGGAGACCGCCAAAGAAGTAGACTATAAAATACTTTTTGAAGGTGCAAAATAATCATTTAATTTAAAAATATATCTATAAGGTGGATAGTTTCAGTGCTATCCACCTTTTTTTTGATTTGTATTAATTTTTTTTATTTTTTTTATATGCAATGAATCATCTCAGAGTATTTTCTAATATTACAAACAGTACTTATATATTGATATCTCTATATAAGTATTTTACAATCTTCGGCTTTTTGTATATCTTTGTATTAGTTTATTTTTTAGGAGTCATAAGTGATAAGAAGAGTTATAATATCATTTTTCATATTAATATCTTTTTCCCAGGTTCATGGGCAATTTTTAAATAATCAGGAGATACCTGAAGTTGATGTCATTATTGAAGTAATCCCCAATGAACTTATGAGTGGAGATTCTTTCACTATTTACGCTTCGTATACAATACCAGAACATTATCACATGTTTCACAATGAAGAACTATTTAATATTTTTATTGATAATAATGCAGGTTTTGTCGTATCAGAGACTGATTTTCCTATGGAAGAATCAGAACCTCTTTTAGGACTTCCCTCCTTTAGCGGGACTGTTACAATTTCAAAAATGATATTAATTCCTGAGAATTATAAATCCGGTGATTTTTCACTAGAGATTCGAGCTGCATACCAGATCTGTGAAGATGATGGAACCTGTCTTCTTCCGGATTCTTTTATTGACACCAGGAATATTACCATTATAAACAATCAGGATACTTCTAAATCATCATCTTTAATATGGACAATAATGTGGTATATACTACTCGCTTTTGCCGGTGGATTAATTCTGAATGTAATGCCATGTGTTCTTCCGTTACTCTCGGTAAAAGCCTTAAACCTCGTAGAGCAAAGTCATCACGACAGGAAAACGATACTAGTCTCATCATTATTATATGGTCTTGGAATTCTCATCTCTTTCCTCTCTCTGGCACTTGCAGTCATCATCCTAAAAAGTTCAGGAGAATTGTTCGGTTGGGGATTTCAGTTTCAGAATCCCCTCTTTGTCCTATTTCTATTGACTATAATATTTGTCTTCTCTCTTTCCCTCTTTGATGTTTTCACTTTAAATGCTCCCCGGAAAAGTATGACTAAAGCTTCGGAATACAGTGTCGGGAGAAGTTATAGTGGTTCTCTATTAACCGGAATTTTTGCCGTTCTTATCGCAACCCCCTGCACAGCACCATTTATGGGTGCTGCATTGGGATTTGCTTTTTCCCAGACTCCTCTTGTTATACTCCTGATCTTTTCATCACTCTCCTTCGGTTTTGCCCTCCCTTTTATTTTATTGGGATTAAATCCAAAGTTAATCAAAAAAATCCCCAAGCCGGGAAACTGGATGAATACATTTAAGGAGATCATGGGATTTCTGCTGCTGGGAACAGTTGTCTATCTGCTGACAACTCTCCACAGTTTAATCGGAGCATCAATAAAAGGTGTATTGTGGTTTTTGCTATTTACAGGTCTTTCAATATGGATCTTCGGAAAATTCGGTTCTGTAATTGAAAAAAAATCAAAGAGGATTATTGCGGCAATTGTAGCTATAGCCCTTATCGTCTTTTCTGCTATGACCTTTGTAAATCTTGAAAGTAAATCTGAAAAATCTTCAATTGAAGGAGGATCATGGCAGGTTTTTTCTTCAGAACTCGTACAAAATTACCGTTTGGAAAATAAAGCGGTTTTCATAGACTTTTATGCAGACTGGTGCACCTCCTGTAAAGTTAATGATGCAACTGTACTCAATACCAAGAAAATCTCTAATCTTTTTAAAGAATATGATGTGCAGTTATTAAAAGGAGATTTTACAGCCGGAGATCGGGAAATTGCCCAATGGTTATCGGACTTTGGACGGGCGGGAGTTCCACTGTACATATTGTTCCGCCCTGGGGAAGAGGCGGTTGTTTTCCCTGAATTTCTTACCCAGTCCCAGTTAGAAGAGGAGATTAAAAAAATTCGATTGGAATAATTTTTATCTTCCTGTGGATAATATAGAAAAAAGAAATAATAATATAATAAATTTAAAAACAAATTTTTAGGAATCAAATGAGAAATAAACTTTTAAAAAATCTACAGGGATCACGATACGTCTTATCTCTTGCTTTACCGGTTATGGGGACTCAAATTGCCAATACAATGGTTCAGCTTGTAGATACCATGTTTATCGGAAGAATTGATGCTCTATCTTTAGGTGCTGTTGCATTAACAGGTACTCTTATCTGGAATTTCCAGATGATCTCTGAAGGTTTCTCAACAGGTTTAACCGCAACAATATCAAGAAGAATAGGTGAAAAAAAACCGGAAAAGGCATCAGAATTTCTCCGGACGGGATTATTATCTATTTTGATATTTTCGCTGATATTATTACCTCTTGTTTATTTCGGATCGGAAAAATTATTATCATTAATTCGCGTTCCCGAAGATTTATTGACATTAGGCAATAGTTATTTCAAGACTTTTATGATATTTCTCCCATCTATATTTGGTTTGACTGCCATTCAGGCCGCTTTTAATGCCAGTGGTGAGACAAAGACAACGATGAAAGTCAGTATTATGATGAATATAATCAATATTATAATGGACTGGGCGCTTATTTTCGGTCATTTAGGACTACCTGCATTGGGTATAGCCGGCGCGGCCTATGCTTCGGGAATCAGCTTTACATTCGGATTTATCTCATTGCTTTTTATCAGTTTTTTCAGAGAATGGAGTCCCCTTAAAGGATCGATAATCTATTCGTGGAAACATTTAAAGCTAATTGTTAAAATTGGAATACCGGCGCTTATCAGTAATATGGCTATGGCTATAAGTCAGATGTTAGTTATGGTGTTGGCAGTAACACCTCTTGGAAGCCTAAGTCTTGGAGCTTTCAATATAGTTATGAAACTGGCATCAGTCTCATTTATGCCGGGATTTGGTTTTGCTATTGCCGCATCGACCAGCACGGGACAATCTCTCGGTGAAGGAAATCCACTTAAAGCAAGAAAAATGACCATGATTGCGGCATTTTACTGCGTTTTAGTTATGGCTATTATCAGTATTACCTATTTTATAATTCCAGACCTGATGATTTCAATGTTCACTACAGATCAAATTATCCTCTCAATGGCAAGAGATGCCTTGAGAATCTATGCTATATTTGCCGTTTTTCTTGCTCCGGCAATGGTTTTCGGTGGAACCATTAGAGGGGCAGGTGATACAACTTTTGCAATGGTTGTTATGTTAATCAGCCGATTTATTCTCCGTTTGCCTGCCGCATGGATATTGGGTATTTATTTTGATGGTGGTCTTACAGGAGTCTGGTTAGCAATGTGCCTGGATTTTCTTGTGAGAGGAGCTATAATGTGGCTTCGTTTTAAGGGCGGAAAATGGGAAAAGGCCGTAGCCTGATCCCATTAGTCCTGCCACATGACTTTAATTTTTTCCTGGCCGATCTTGTCGGTAATAATGTCGGCAAGCCGCAATAATTCCGGTTTACAGCAATCAACAGTTTTACCATCATTTAATCTCTTTTTAAGTTCTGCGGCAAATTCAGAAATGCTTATCTCTTTTTCCATATATTTCTCCCTATAAATTAATTATTCATATATTCTTTTCAAAAGCAAGAAATTATTTACTTCTGTAGTGTACGGTATGCGACCGTACACTACAGAAAATTTCATTAGGAACTTAGAGGATTATCATATATATTAATGGCTATATGAAAGCTGAACTGATTAATAAAAAATATAGAAGATATAAAGACGATATAGAAAATATTCTCAATGAGTTACTACCGGTTGTAAAAGATCTGGACTTACAGGAAATACAAAGTGATATTCAAAAACTCTATGAAAGCCTTGAAAGTCCCTTTATGTTTGTGGTGATCGGGGAAGTAAAGTCGGGAAAAAGTTCTTTTATAAACTCCCTGACCGGAGAAAATATCTGTGCCGTCGATGCTGATATCTGTACAGATAAAGTTCAGCAGATAGTCTATTCCAAAGAACCCTTCATCGATCATAAGGAAAAGTTTTTTGACATAAAGGGCATTAATGCCGAGATTTTAAAGGATATTTCTATAGTCGATACGCCAGGTACTGATTCTGTCATATCAGACCATGAAAAAATCACCAGAAAATTTGCACCAAACAGCAATCTGATTTTTTTTGTTTTTCCTGCCATCAATCCCCATCACAGTTCATCATGGGAAATGCTGAATATAATGAAAGATCTCTGGAGCAGGAATATTGTTTTTATCGCTACCCAGGCGGACCGCTGTACAGATAAGGAGATCGAAGTTAATTGTCAAAAAATACGCCATTATGCTGCAGAACGGGGTATTCCCGATCCTGTTATATTTACCACATCATCCAAACGGGAGATTGAAGGTGAATTGGAAAATAGTGGATTTCAAGCTGTCAGAGATTTTATCACCGATACGACATCGGGCGGAAAACATATGATTATGAAACTCAATGATAGAGCAAAAATAGCTTCTATTATATTTGAAAAACTGGATTCTGTTTTACAGAAGAGAAATGAAATCCTTACTATAGATAAAAGACTTAAGGAAAAGATTACAGATAAATATACAAGCGGTAAAGAAAACTCCATAAAGGAAATTGAAAAAATATTGAGCCGCATGACTTATGTATTCGAGCGTACTTCGGGAGATTTTCTGCATAAATTAAAAAGAGCCCTTTCTACAGGTAATATTCTAAAACAGGCTCTACCCATTGTGAGGTTTAAAAACAGCAAATCAAAAATTGATAGGAATTTTCTTGAATCTCTTATAAAAGATATGAATACAAGCCTTGAGAAGGATCTGTCTATTGAAGCTTCGGACAATGCCGCCTATTTTATCGACGGTATAAAATACCGATTCAGTGAAATTATCAGGGAAGTTGATAAGGCCAGAGACCACTATACGGAAAAAGAGGGCTTACAGGCTCTTGATCGTTTCAGCAGTAAAAGGGAAGAAATCTTAACTGAATTATTAAATGGCCTGACAGAAATGTCTGAGGATGCCTCATTAATTCCTGCCCTGGAAAAACACAACCCGGCCATTGGAGATACTGTGCTGAAAGGTGGAGCTATCGCCGCGGCAGGAGCTCTCCTGGCTATAATTGCACAAGGTGCTGTATTTGATGCTACTGGAGGGATTCTGTCAGCCTTGGGGATTCTGGGAGCCGGGGGAATTATTCTGTTTAAGCGCAATCGACTGATAAAAGAATTTAAAAAAAATATCCAGGTATCAAATGATAAATTCCACAAAGAGCTTAAAACTCGTTTTGAGCGAAGGCTCGGGCTGATATTCGGAGACATTAAGAGACTATTTGAAAATCTCGACAATCACATTTCAATTGAATCTGGAAAGCTGGAAATCGCTGAAAGTACGTTTATTGAACAGCAGAAGATGTTGTTCAAAATTACAGAAGAGATAAAAAAAATACACTGATCAGGAACTTATTTCCAGGATTCTGATATTTCCAGATTCTATGATTAACCGGTCATGAATTTTCTGGCCTGTAAGAAGATCTATATAAGAATTCTGCATTATATCAATTGATGCATTTTTTATAGAAAAATTCAGAATAAAGGCATATTTTTTTCCATTTTGCTCTCTTATATTCAATTCAACACCTTCGGGAAGAGAAAATAAAGAATTGATGTTCTGTCTTAAACATATTTTACTCAAAAAAGCTTTTTTAAAATCAGGTTCTGTTTCAGTTCCTATATACCATGCTTTACCCTTTCCGAAATAATTATAGGTAATGGCAGGATATCCCTTTCCCAAAGCGTCACTGAATACGGCAAATATTTCAGCATCAACTATATGGATAATATCATACCAGAGCCTGGCTTTACTTGTTTCGGGAATGGTATCATCTATATCTGTAAGTGCAATTGTTGTTTTCATATCCGGAGTTAAAGGACAGAACTCCTCAATTGTTATTCCCAGTAATTCTTTTAAAGGACCGGGATATCCTCCGGGGAAAACACCATCCCATTCATCGACAATAGAACTGGAGAAAGTCGTTATATATTCACCGCCATCAGCAGTAAATCTTTTTATCTTTTCTGCATACCCCTCCTTCGTCATATATAAAAGAGGTGCTAGTAATATTTTATAGCCTTTCAGATTACTGTCTGTTCCGACTATATCCACAGGAATATTCATCTCATACAACGGTTTATACCAGTTTAAAATCTGGTCTCTATAAGTGACAGATTTACTCTGCCTGTCTTCATACTCAAATGCCCACATGTTTTCATAGTCAAATACGATGGCTATATCAGCTTTTCTTGTACTACCGGTAATACAATTGAGTTTTTTTAGTTCATGACCCAATTGTCTCACTTCTCTGAAAATTCTGGAATTACCGTCACCACTATGAGTTATGCAGGCGCTGTGAAATTTCTCAGCTCCCCGCAATGACTGACGCCATTGAAAAAACATGACTCCATCGGCACCGCGACCTACTGCCTGATAGGAATATAGCCTCATTAAACCGGGATGTTTATTGACGTTGATATCTCTCCAGTTAACCTGCGCAGGAGCCTGTTCCATAAGAATAAAAGGTCTACCGTTACCAAAGCCTCTCATTAAATCATGATCAAAAGCATTTAATGCCGGATTATAAGATGGCGCCGGATCGGGATAAGAGTCCCAGGATATAATATCGATCTCTTTTGCCCATTTGAAATAATCCAGCTTATCTATCCCCATTAAAAAATTCGTGGTGATTTTTAATTCTGGAGTTATTTGTCTTAATATTTCATATTCCATGGAGTAACAATCAAGCAGGCTGTCGGACATAAATCTTTTATAATCCAGAACATGGGAGGGATTTTTCTTTCCCATTGTTGCCCGGGGAGGATATATTTCATCCCACTTGTAATAATACTGGCTCCAGAAACGGGTTCCCCATTTTTCATTGACTATACCAACGGATTTATAGCGTTTCTGCAGCCATTTTCTAAATGAAACTGCACAATTATCACAGTAGCATTCTGCAGTGTGGCATCCATATTCATTGTTGATATGCCACATGGCAAGCGCCGGATGATTCTTATAACGTGCAGCTAGTGTTCGCACTAAATGAGATGCCGCATTGCGCCATGACCTACTATTGGGACAGTAAGTCTGTCTGGAACCGTGAGTCATCTTCACTCCATCGGCACTGACTGGCATAACATCGTCATAAGCTATTGATAGCCAGGGAGGCTGGGAAGCTGTGGCTGTTGCCAGATCGACATAGATACCATTACTATGAAGCAGATCCATTATTTTATCGAGAAAAGTAAAATCAAAAGTATTCTCATCAGGCTGCAGTAGAGCCCAGCTGAAAATTGCCAGGGAGACAAAATTCACACCGGCCTCTTTCATCAGTTCCATATCCTGAACCCAGACATCTTCAGTCCACTGTTCAGGATTGTAGTCTCCACCATAGCAGATTGAGTGTATATTTTTATTTATCATACTCTACCGTAATAGTTCGTTAACCTTTAACTCCACTTGACATTATACTTTTCAGGTAATATTTCTGCATGGCAATAAAGACAAGAACAGGTGGTAGTATAGTCACTGCTGCTCCTGAGAGTATAAGATTCAACTTATCGGAAGAGCGTCCCTGCAATTGACTTAGAGCCAATGTCAAAACGGAATTTTCACTACCAATCTTGATAATAATCAGAGGCCACAGAAATGAATTCCATGCATACAAGAAGGAAAAAGTCGCCAGAGTAGCTATACCGGGCATAATGGCCGGGATAAAAATCTTCCTCAGCATTAGCCATCGTGAAGCACCGTCAATATGAGCCGCCTCTTCAATTTCCAGTGGAATAGTCATAAAAAACTGGCGCATGAGAAATGTCCCGTATACAGAAAAGATCCAGGGTATTACTAAAGCTGTTGCTGTATTCACCCATGAAAGAGCCTGCATAACCTGATATAACGGTATAATCAGTACAACGAAAGGGATCATATAAGTTCCCAGATACAAGAGAAATAATTTATCTCTTCCGGGGAATTTGAGACGGGCAAAAGCATATCCACCCATTATACTGGTAATAAGCTGACCACAGACGACCAGGATTGTGACTAATGTTGTATTGGTAAGACTTTTATAAAGTCCCTGAAGTTCAAAGACGTCTCTGTAGTTTTCCGGATGTGCTGAAAGTTTTTCAACTGGTTCAGATAATCTGAGATTTGCATAAATGACTTCGGTCTGATTTTCAGGATTGACAAATTTTCCCACAGCTGTCTGTGAAATTTGTATCATTGGAATAATTTGTCCATTGACATCGACATTCCAAAGACCAACGTCTTCCCCCTGATAAGTGATTTTTTCCTGATCATCAAAATATCCACCTTTGGGAGTGACTTCTTTTGAGAATCTTTCATAAGTTATGTCCGGTGAATCGGGATCTGCATAGACTCCAATTCTGATATTTTTTTCAATCAGAGCAAATTCTTTTTTCTCCGTCTCCCCTTCTGCGGTCAGGTAGAATATGGGAAGTTCACCTGTAAATCCCTCGATGGTCTCCATTTTCTGGTCTCTCGGGAGGAGCTTTGGGGGAGATCTGAATGTATCAGTAGGTGTCTTGAGGGATGTTGTCAGCATATAAGTAAAGGGAAATAACATAAAATAGGCAATTACTATTAATACTATATATATTATCGAATTTCTGATTTTTTCTTTAGTTTTAGTCTTCACTATCAACTCCTTTTAATAAATATCATCTGCTGACTTCTGTCGTCTGTACTGGAAAAATGTAACAATAAAAATCAGAAGAAATAAAACCCAGGCTGTTGCTGAAGCATAACCCTGTCTAAAGTTTTCAAAACCGCTCTGGTAAAGATAAAAAACAACAGTTAGAGTGGCATTATTAATGTATTCCGGATTACTAGTTGCTATATAGACCTGTTCAAAAAGCTGAAGGGCCTGTATAGAAGTAGTAGCAACGACAAAAAAGGTTGTCGGTGCCAGCATGGGTATAGTAATTTTAAAAAATTTCCTTACCGGTCCAGCTCCGTCAATAGTACTGGCTTCATAGAGACTTTTGGGAATATTCTGCAAACCGGCTAGAAATAGTACTGTATTAAATCCAACCGTCTGCCAGACCGCCATAATGGCAATGGCGAAAAGCGCGATATTGGGATTACTTAACCAATTGATATTTTCCCAGACAATATCATGAATTAAAAATATATTCAAAAAATCTACAACCTGGGAAAGTCCGTAATTGATAAAACCGACTATTCCGTTATATAACCATTTCCAGATAAGAGCCACTCCTACTATGGCGGCAATTGAAGGAATAAAAAACAAAACTCTGAAAAGTTTCATCCCCGGAATATCACTATTGAGAATATTGGACAGGATTAGGGCAAAAGCAACACTCAGCGGCACAGACATAAGAGCAAATCTTATCGTATTTCCGAGAGCTATCCAGAATAGGTTATCTTTTGCTCCGATAACAAACCATTTTCCAAATAGTGAAAATCTACTCAATTCAGAAAAAATAGCGGCATCCATGACCTGATTCAGGGGCTGGCTCTGGGAAGAAAGACTCGCTGCAGAAAGGGTGAATATATTAAGGTAATTACCTAATCCAATAAATTGAGGAGGATCAGGGCTCAAAACATCCCAATGGAAAAAACTCATAAAAAAAGAAAGCAAAAGTGGTCCTGCAAAGAATATGAGAAATCCCAGTAGATTCGGAGTCAGAAAAAGATAACCGGCAATCGCTTCTGAATGCCTTCCCGATGTTACATAGTATTTCTGAAAAGGACTGGAGTTTAATACAATTGAGATTATTCCCAATAAGATAGTTCCGAGAAATAACCCTATGGTAATGGAATTGTTCAAGTTCAGTAAAATACGGAAAAAAATCTGAAGGAGCTCTATCTGAACTATGAATAGGATAGCAATAGCACCTATGACAGAATTGGAGACTATATTATATATCCTGTTTTCTGAATTTCTAAAAAAAGCCGATTTGATCCACCCTTTAATAATGAAAGATATAATAAGAATAATCAGAGTAAAAAATCCTTGTGGAAATGTTTTGGCCAGATCATTGATGATCAGGAAAAATCCCAGACGCTGTATTGTTCCGATAGCACAGATCAGAAATACTATGTAATTGACTGCTAGAGCCCAGAATCTGGAATTCTTTTTATTTCCAAGCATCTTAATACCGGCAATAGATGACACTATAGCGACACCTGATAAAACCAGCAGGGCAATTATTTTAACCATTTGACTCAAAGAGGGATTCATTACCACTGCCATAGCGATGACAACGGAAGTAAAGGTTAAAATGAAATTCCAGAAGGATATAATTGAAACTAACGCGCGTATATTTTTATTAATAAATGAGTTCATATTTTCTCCTGTTAAAAATTATATTTAAGTTGTCCAGGATGACAAGCTACAAGAAATATAATTTGTTATAGCTTCTCAACCTGGCCCTTAATCAAATCATCAAGGGCAGATAAAAAAGGGTCAGGAATTTTCCTGACCCTTTTCTGATATTAGATCTTATTCGAAAGTTTTATCCAGTTCGTCCTGAATGCTGCCCGCGAAATCGTCAATCGACATTTCTCCCAGCAATACAGAAGCCATTTTTGCTCCGAGTATAGAATCGAACTCAGGCCAGCTGCCTTTCCATAGAGGGCCTTCAGCAACAGGGTTATCTGCAAGACCATTGAGGAATGCCTGGTTATTGGCCGGAGGTGTAAAGGTAAGGAATGCATCTAAGGCATCCTGACTCTTTCTACTTGGGATGTTAGCACCAAGTTCAGCTATCTGAGCCTGTACTTCAGCTGAAGTCAGTTTCTGAAGAAGTTTAAAAGCCGCTTCAGCATTAGGTGTATTTTTATTCACAACATAAGCACCCCAGAAAAGCCAGTTTCTAGCTGATCCTGAAGGACCTTTTGGAAGTTCAACAACATCCCAGTCAAAATCTACACCGCTTCTCATTCCAGGAGTTGCCCATCGGCCATTCTGAAACATACCGACTTTACCAGCACGGAATGGAGGTTCAGGATCTTCTCCCCAGGGTGTAGCATATCCGGCAGAATAGAATTTCTGCTGAAATTCCAGACCGGCCAATGATCCTTTAGTGTGCATCATAGAAGCTGTTCTGTCATCATTATAGAAACCGCCCCCGCCTGCATGAGACCAGACTCCCGCAGGACCCCACCATGCGCTCTGACCATAACCATAAACATCATCTCCCAGAGCTGAAATCGCTGCCATTACCTGATAAAAAGCATCCCATGTCCATTTCCCCTGTTCTGCCAGGACTCGTGGATCAGGAGCACCTGCTTCTGCAATCAGATCAAGATTGAGATATAAAGCGAAAGTAGATACATCTCTTGGAATTCCCCAGAGAGCTTCTCCGGCTTTTCCGGTTTTAGGATTATAAGTCATGTGATACATAGGACCGGGATAAAAATCACTGTCTTTATGATCAGTTTTATCAGCGACTTCTCTCATATCCAGTAAAAGATCTCTTTTTACAAAATCTGCAATATCTGTTCCGGGAATCCAGAATAGATCCGGTGCAGTTCCAGAGACAAGTTCTGTTTTCAGAACATCCTGATAACTGGACGTTTCGCTTCCACCGGGTTCATAAACAAGAGTAATTCCATCAAGTTCTGCACTTATCTGGTCACTGATAGATTGATACACAGCAATTTCTTCCTGATTATCCGGTCTGGTTCTCCAGTGTAAGACAATGTCTTCTCCAGTTGCTGCGGCTTCCTGCTGCCCCCCAGCAAATAATGAAGCAGCACTTAAAACTAAAATCGTAATCATTAAAATAGAAAATACTTTTTTCATAATTTCTCCTTTATTAGTTACTTCATTCTTACTCTAAGTAAGTAATCCGTCAACAATAGGATTTTCAACTCTATATAAAAATATGAATATAATAGATGAGATTTCCCTATATAACAGAAAAAAATAAAAAAGGAGTACTAACTTTAAGTGGCCGGGTGGAGATATTTCTGATGCAGGTGAAGTTCTCTGAATTTACCGGGACTGATGCCTTCTATTTTTCTAAATATACTACAGTAGTAACTTGAGCTTTCATAACCTGAACTCAAAGAGACTTCTTCAATTTTCATATTGGGATTTTTCAGCAGGAGATCTTTGCTTTTATTAATACGGACGTTATTCAAATATTCTATAGGTCTTTGCTTAATTATTTTTTTAAAAAGGATACAGAGATATTGGGGTGTAACAGATATGATTTCTGATAAATCTTCAATCGAAATAGTTTTTTCATAGTTTTTATCTATATATATGAAAACGGGATTGAGACGACTGTGAAGACTGGAGACGGTATCGCCCTCTCCGTCAATATGGGCATACTTTAAAAAAGATATGAGAAATTCATAAACAATAGCAGAGGCTTCAAGACCTTTCATGGGGCTGGAGGATCTGAGAAGGTCTAATGATTTGCGTATCTTACTGGTGAATATCTCACTTTGAACGACAGAATATACACCTGATCTATCTATATGAATGTAATTTAAGAATTCTTCAATATGATAGCCATTAAATGTAAACCAGTTAACTATCCAGGGAAAATCAATGGCATGATACTCATGAGGTACATCGGGGAATATTAGTATTCCCTGATTTTCTCCAACCAGCAGAGTCTCCCCATTTATATTAACTTCACCGGACCCTTTCACAACCTGAATCCATTGATAGTGGGGATACCCTTCAGGACGCTCATGGGGATCCAATTCCTGGTGAAAATCAAATCCCGCACCTACCAGATAAAAGGGGAGCTTTTTTTCAGTCTCAGAAAGCATTGCAAAGATAAAATCACCTGTACTCAAAAGAGACCTCCCCACAATAAATGATTCAAATTTTAATATTATATTAATATATCACAATCTGTCTCTCGGGAGAAGAAAAAATTTTGTCCCTTTGAAGGATATAAAAAAAAGAAAAACATAATAATATTTGAAACTACTTTCTTATTTTTTATGAAATATTAAAGCTATATAAAAATATGAAACTAGAAAATTCATATTTTTCTCTAATTATTTAAGAGAACTATTGCGCGATTAATAAAGCTGCCATATGATTCAAATACGTTTTTGATACACTGACTCTATGAGATTTTTATTTTCAAAACGGCACTGTCCAGGAAACATGCCATTTTTAGAAAAGTTTAATGACAAAGATCCAATGAGAAATAAATATAATAAAACAGGAGAGAGAACATGAAAATGGAGAATGGAAAATACACTTTATATGGAAATCCCATAAGTCGATCCGAAACAAAAAAAGTCCAGAAATGGCAGAACATGTTCAAAAAGAAATTTAAGTATAATCCCGATGAGAAATACAATCTCAGTCTGGTTGAAAATAAACAACTCGGTCCTATATTTGGATTACAGAATATTGTCCGGGATCAGAAGGGTGATCCTATTAAACCGGGTAAAGGAGTTATTATTTCAACCATAAGAATGGGATTCGGACATTATAGAATTGCCATGGCCGGTGTTTCCGCTGCAAAAGCCATGGGGTATACACCCTATTGGCTGGATTTATTAGCTATCCCAGGTATGCCGACTCATATTATAAATCACTGCAATACATGGTACAGCAGGTTTTCCAGAATATCCCAGAGAAGCTCCTGGTTTAACAGACATATATGGGAACCTGTAACTACAGGGGAGAAAACTTTACCTGTATTAAATGCTATTTTAAATAGCTGGATCGTGGGCTGGCCATGGCGTTTTCTGAAAACAAATGTCAAAGATTATATGATGTCGGAATTAATCGGCAATCTTCACAAGGATCTTCCTTCGGATATGCCGGTTCTCACTGCTCATATGTGGAACTGTATGGCTGCTGTTTCCGGGGGTATGACAAATGTTGTGGATATGATGTTTGATAATTGGCCCATGGCTTTTCAACTCACGGAAGGAGCTAAACATGCCGTTCAGTCACCTTCGGGATATTATGGTTTCAGAGCTATGAGAGGATTTGATTCTAAAGGTAAAATCCTCAAAGCTACTCCTTCCGATGCCATTCACTTCACCGGCCATCATGTCGACCATGAACTGGTTCACAATATAGAAGCAGATTGTCAGGCGAGAATGGATAGAGCCGCTAAAGGGGCGCCCCGACGTTTCATGATTACAATGGGGGGCGCCGGAGCTCAGAAAGAACTGTTCAAAGCTGTTATCGATCACGCTATTCCTTTGATAAAACAAAATAAAATTACATTATTTGTCAATCTTGGCGACCACGGGGATAACTGGGAGTGGCTCAAAGGAGAAGTTCAGGATTCTATGGATCTTATAACCACTCACTTTGACTGGGAAGACACAAAGCAATTTACCGATGATATTCGTGAAGGAGATGCAAAAGGTCTCCATATATTTCTTCATGATAACACTTTTCACGGTGTATACGCCACGAACTACCTTATGAGAGTTACAGATATTATGATTACAAAACCCAGCGAACTGGCTTTCTACCCTATTCCCAAAATTTTTAATGAAAGGGTTGGAGGTCATGAAATGTGGGGGGCTGTAAGAGGTTCGGAAGTGGGTGATAGTACTGTTGAAGTGGCTACCATTCCGCAACTCATTCAGGCGATTGATCTGCTGACTCATGAAGATGATCTTCTTAAGATGTTTTGTGACTGTATCGTGAAAAATAAGAGTATCGGCATATATGACGGTGCCTATCATAGTGTCGCACTTGCAACAGGAACAACTTTTGACAGATCTAAACTCAAGAACTGATTAAAAAAAGCTTATATAAATAAAATAAAAAGCCTCACTCACGCTCTGAAATGAGAGGGAGTGAGGCTTTTTGTCTCTCAATCTATCAGATCCGCCGTATCACCGGGTATCCAGCATGTTCTTCCATCGCTTAATTCAATAAAAAACCAGCCATTTCTCTCATTTAGCAATAAAAATTCCACTCCTTCAGTGAGAGGCCGGGTAAAACTGCTGTCATATCCCTCACTATCGCCTTTCCTGGCAATGACTTCTGGGGAGATGATAACACCCTGTTCCTTCGAACTAATATCGATCAATATGGATATACAGAATATGAGCAGAATAATACTCAATATATACTGTACGTTTCTGATGATTTTATTAATATTAAACAGCAAAATAGAAGCACAGGCAATAGTCAGGAATAATAAGACAATCATTGAGATAACACGCATTTGAAAGGACAGATCATAATGAATGAAAAAAAGCGTCTTTACTATGGGATTTGCCTCTATCCTTTCAATATGATTTTCAACTTCGCTTCTTGCCAATTCCAGATTATTTTTAATATTGCTGTTTGAAGGAAGCCGGTTTAATGCTTTCCTGTAGTTCAATATGGCTCTTCCAATATTTCCGGATTTGAACCATCCATTTCCGGCATTGTAGTAAAGATAGCCATTATCCAAGTTATAATCTTTGGCAGCCTGTTCCAGAGACAGAGCTGAACGGATGAAAAACTCCGATCTATCAGGCTCTTCGGCGGTAATAGCTTTTCTAAAATATTGTTCAGATTCTTTTAATAAGGGATAGTCATCCACAGGGGAAATAGAAGACTGTGAACAGGAACAAAGAAATATGATAAATATAGAAAGTATGATTTTATTCATTTTAACTCCTGACTTAAGGAATAGAATGTTGTAAGAATTTTGCGATTGTCCAGCTGTATATTTTCAGTAGAAAATTCAGCCTTTTCAAAGTCTGATAAAATATCTCTTACGGCTGATGAAATTTCCACATCATTGTTTTTTGAGACTAAAATTCTGTATATTTCTTCGGGGCTCACATATCCTGCATCAAAAGCACAGTATCTTTCCAGAAAATCT
>JAEINM010000528.1 GCA_016342385.1 Spirochaetaceae bacterium
GTTGGTGTAGTAAAATTTCCAGAAATTCCCCAAATAAAAAAAGATGAAGGAAATGTAAAAAAATATACAACGGAAAAATAATGACCGAGTTAACCTGCACCGGAAGGAGCACAGCGACTGGAGGTGTCAGGTTCAACTACTATATTATTTGTGGTTTTATTGTAGGAAAAAAGATATGGGCGAACATAATATAAACGCTGAACCAGACAAAACCCGGAAATACCGGGCTTTGCAGGTTAGCTACTCATTATGTTGAAAACAGAATTAAATTGCCTTTACTCTCCATGAATAAAACCAATAATCTTCCCATCAGCCTTTGCTATCTTTATATGAGGAACACCACCTCCCCAATAGCCTTTCTCATCAGAATGAGGAAATGTTCCTTTAACATACCATACAGTTCCATTTTCAGTTAATTCGGCAATGAAAGGTCGGTTTTCAATAACGTCCTCTCCATATTGATAGACAAGAATAGCTTCTGCAATTTTTATTGCAACCTCTTCATTAGGGACTAGACCCTCACTGCTTGAAATAATAAGTCGAGAACCTATATCAGAATCTTTAGACTCACTTTTGGTGTAGTCCACAGCAAACGAAGTCATCAATATATGAAAAATCAATAATACTAATAAAAATAATCGTCTCATGTTCAATCCCTCCATTTTAATAGTTACACGAATTCGAGCTTGATTCTCCACCAGGGGCAGGAGGTAAAGACTGATTTGCTAAAGGGACTGTTGGATCATTACTACCAGAATTAGGATCTACATTCGTCTGTCGATCTGCGCCTGAGTTTGGATCACTTGGGATGTTGGGATTAGATGAATTAGTGGTGTTGCCAGTAGATGGATCATATTTTTGAATATTTCCACCAGGTGTTACAGCATAAACATCAACACCATATGCATCAGCAGTGCTTTTATCTGTCCCTGAAAGATTTTCATCATCGTATTTAGGAGACTCTGCTCCATGTGTGTGCACTAAAGCTTCAGGAGTATCGGTATCGGAAGTAGGAGGGGTATACATATTAATACCATGGGGAGTCCCTTCATTTGGTGTGGGATAATAATAATCTCCATCAGAATTTTGGTAGACTGTTGCGCCCAATTCATTATCATCTCGAATAGAGTCATCGTTATAGGTTATTCCAAAATCTTCAACTGCTTCCATTTCTGTTGAAAATGGATCATAAGCTTCAAGTCCAAGGGGATCGATGTAGTTTACTGGGTCGTTTCCAACATAAGAATACCAGTTCGATCCTGATCTAATCGGATCCACAGTAGTAAATCTCATAGCTACCGGCGAATAATCCCTGAATCCGTAGTCGTAATGACTTGCTTCAGTTCTACTCTTCATCAATAATCTTATCACCGCAACTGCTGCAATAGGGCAGTAAATTATGCCGGTCCTCACCACATTCTTTACATTTTAGAATGAAGGTTAAGCCGCAAACCGGACAGAATTTATTATTAAACTGATCGGGTTCTGGGACTTTTTTTGATGAAAACTGGAAAATGCTCGATAGAAATAAATAGACAAATAACCATGGAACAACTATTAAAGAAAATGCGACGAGAATCTCTATAATATCAATATTATTCAGTGAATCAAAAATGATTACAATTCCTGAACCATTCCCGAACAAAGCGGCAATTATTATCATTATGAGTAAAAATGATTTTACTTTCCTGCCTTTAATGTCTTCTTTTGGCAAAGCTTTTAAAGAGAGAGTTGAAGAACAATTGGGGCATTTTCCTTTTATGAGATTTTTCTTTGAAAGGCTCAATAACTCTTTTTTACTTAATTTATTCAGATTCTTTATGAGCCAGACAATTAAAATTATGCTGACGGCAATACCTATGGTAATAAATGTATAATAGTGCAACTTGAAAGGGGAATGAATATAAATTGACTGGAGAAGAATAATGGTTATGGCAAAATTATACCCCAGTACGGGAGAGAGGTATTTTGTCTTCTTAAACTTCAGAAATAATACAATTCCCAATATCAATAATATAACCAGAAGGACCAGCTGAGTAACAATGATTTTTATCTCACTACTCCTGGTTTCTTTATTCTTAATTCTATTCAATTCATCATTATATTTACCTTTTAATGATTCATTGAGATTATCACTTTCTCTATTCAGGCGGGTTAATTCTAATTTGGCATCGAGTAGATCTGACTTTATGACTTCTTTCTCATTTTGTAATCGGACAAATTGTTCCTGGTATTTTTTCAACAAAAGTTCTGTGTCATTATTGGGATTGATTTTCTGATTTTCCAGTAACTGATTCAAAACATCCTGTTTGCTGTTAATATCCTCTTCATATCCTTCTAATTTATATTCAGCGT
>JAEINM010000529.1 GCA_016342385.1 Spirochaetaceae bacterium
GAATTGTATACTCTGTGCATCCCTAGATTTCTGACAAAATATCCTTCCATCATCCAGAAGGCCTCAGCCAGAAGTAAAGTGTCGGGGGCTTCTCTGGCGACTCGAGCAACAACTTCTTTCCAGAATTCACCGCCAATGGCCTTTTCAAATTCTTCTTTCGCCATAGCGAAAGAAGAACGGGAAGCAATATCTCCTCCTTTTCCCGGTTCGGGGTACCACAGTCGCTGAATGTGCTTTTTTGCCAGGGTCATGGCAGCATCAAAACGTATTACCGGGAAATTTTTGGCTACATGAAGAACCTGTTGGATTACAGCCTCTCTTACGTCATGCTGGAGAAAATCGAGCTGAGCAGTATCGTTCCAGGGCATGGAAGTTCCATCATTCCCATGATATATATATCGTGTTCTTCCAGTGTGAAAATTGACTCTTTTATAAGTAACGGCTGCATCTGTTTTGTCATAATAGTGATCTTCCAGGTAAATTCCTATACCGGGATCTTCCGAGAGATTTTCACTGTTGTAGGTGTAAGAGGGAAAGGGAGGTCTGTCAGTCTGAATAAACCAGTCAGGTCTGCTTCTGGTCCATTCTGAATCAATACCTGTATGATTGGGTACCATGTCGCTGGCTAGTCTGATACCTCTCCTTTCACAGCGCTGTTTAAGATCCTCTAAGGCACCCCATCCTCCAATTTCATAGGAAATATCGTAACTGAATAGAGAATAGGCTGATGAGACGGCATCGGGATTACCGCAGCGTTTTTTTATCTCTTTCGAAGCATTACTTCTATTCCATATCCCAATAAGCCAGAGGCAGTTAATTCCTCTGGATGACATAAGATCCAGTTCCTGATCGGGAATCTGGTTTAAGGTTTTAATTTCCTTTTTGTAGTCTCTGCTTAACTGGTCCAGCCATACGAGGGCATTTTTTGCTAATAATATAACTTCTGGCATCCAATTGCTGTCAGAGCTGAAGTTAGGCGTATCTTCATCTTCGTAATTGTTAACCTGCCCATATTGTATTGCAGAAGTTGGACCCGGCCCACTGAAGAACATTTTATTTTCCTCTTTGATCATGTCGTGGCTTCTCATGAGAAGAAGAAGGAATTGATCGGTGATTACGGCCCAGTGATCTTTCATATACTCAATCTGAGCCTGAAGAGAGTGCGGGTACTTTAAAGCCGGTTCCATAAGTATTCTAATTAAGTTTCCACCCAGAGGTCCAAAGGCCGGAGTCTTATCGAAATGTTCCAGGATAGAGTAGAATACAGGTGTATATTTCGTTTTTTTTGTAAGGGGAGTATCATCAAAAAGTTCTTTGTAGGCAGCTGCAGCCCTGTTGTTATTGCATATTTTCAGGAGAATAATCTCTTCCAGTAGTAATTCTCTAAGAGAGACAGAATCAATTTTTTTGTTGAGGTTCTGTTCTGAATTCCCTGAAAAGTTCAGACTGTACTCTCTGAGTATTTTGTCAACCTGGTCCTGTCCATAGTTTTCGTTTAACTCAGAGAGGGAACTTTTAAATGCCTGTTTATCTGATTGCAGCAGATACTGTTTAATCAGGAAATGATTTATTTTCTCTATTAGAGCCAGAGCATTGAGATCACTGGATTTGTAAAAAGAAGTAACAGCTTTGTTTTCTTTCTTCTTCCTGTTAATACTTTCTGTAATTTCCTGGATCTGATAGGTTTCATCAACAACGAGTTTCCCTGTCTCAGAATACTTCATGTCTTCCAGAAGGTATTTTTTCCGGCTTTTATTGTTGAAATGTAATTCCAGGGTTTGTTCCAGAGTCATAATATATTCTCCTGATTGACTGTCTTGACTTTAATAATAAAAAATAAACCGGCAAAAAGCCGGCTTTTTTTTAATCAAGCGTAATTTTTTCTGCTTTTCTTGTTGAAACGAGGGAGGATATTTTTTTTGATAGATTTTTATTATTCAGCAAATCCTCCACTTGTAGTGAGATCCGGTAGGACCAGTTTGCCTCCTGAACTGTTCCAGGAATATTGATTCTCTCGAAGTGTATGTCTTCATCACAGACCTTATTATCAAGAGCAAAAAAATCCTGAATCTGGAGTATGCAGATGGCAGATCTGCTTTTTAGGAGAGAATCGATAAAAAACTCTACAGTTTCTTCTGTCGGTTCCTCTCCCAGAGAGGGAACAGAAATGCCTCTTGCCAGAGCTTCTTTATCCTTTTCTTCGTACCACCACTGTCTTAGGGTTGTGGAATCATGGACAGCGGGAGTACAGACTGAAAGCAGAGGATATTCTGTAATGGGAGTATAGGGCGATCCGTCTTTTTCCCACTCCTTGGCCCACCGGATAACTTTTAGACCGAGGATTCCCAGT
>JAEINM010000530.1 GCA_016342385.1 Spirochaetaceae bacterium
CAGCAAAAAGCTGCATACTTTGCGTAAATCCACATGGCAAAAAGAAAGTTAGTCCGCCAATTACCACTGGTGCCAAAGGATGCTTTGAGTTTTTTGCTTTGTTGAAAACCTGCATTGTCTTCTTCGGCATCCTCAAGGCATTCATGTATCCCTTGAAAGCATTAGTATCATCATCTATGGCCAGCAGGAGAGTATCTTTAATTTTCTGGGCTTTTTCAGCATTTTCAGTCATCAGATTGTCTATCTCTTCGGATCCCGCTTTTCCCTGAGTCAGGTTGGACACCATAGAAGAAAGAGCGGCTCCCATTGAACCGGCCAGGGCGGCAATTGATCCGCCTCCCGGAGCTGGAGATTCTCTTGAAACTTCATCGGTAAGATTTCTCAAGGTCATGTCCACCAGGGAATTTTTATATTTTTTAGGCAGGCCGATTATTTTTTTTTCTATATCAAAAGGTCCCAGGTCATCTAGTCCCATAGATTGAATGGCTGCTTTCAGAATATCTTCTACTGGTATTCCCGTAGACTGCCTCTGTTTTTGAAGATAGTATTTTCCCGATTCCAGAAGGGCCTGAAAGGGAATAAGTCCGACGATTTCACTGCCTGTAACGACCAGTCCACGATCTCCAGCCATCTTTCTTGCCTCTTCCAGAACGAGATGTGCCGGTGTCTTTTTATAGTTTGTCAGATTAATTGATAACTGGGCTCTCTGATATTCATCGACATACCACCCTATGGATTTGCAATAGTCGAATTTCCCGGCTCGGATTACTCCTCTACCGTCAATTTTTTCCATATCCATATCTCTTAATCCGCATAATTCCCGGAAATCCAGATTGTGTGCTTTTTTGTAATGCAGCTTCAGCTTTTCGACAGAATCTCCGGTGAAATCACAATTCCCACAGGGATAATTACCATGAGAATAATAAGCGGTTGTTCCTTTGAAATAGAAAGGCCTGGTGTTTCCTGTCCGGGCTACTCGTCCTTTTTTTCTTAATTCAAAGGCAATTTCAGTTGCATATCTGCTCTCCCTCGTGTTGAGGGAAATGTTATAAGCAATAAGGAACTCCCTGGCGCTAATTGCCGTGGCTCCCGCTTTGACATTGAACTTCGCCGGGCCGAAGTCGGGTTTCCAGAGGGGAGTTTTAAACCGCTCTTCAAGGCCTTCATATTCTCCTTTTCTCACATAGGCCAAATTTTTTCTCTCTTCTGAAGTGGCGGCATTCTCATAGAGATATACAGGAATTCCCAGCTCTTCACCGACTCTCTGTCCCACGTTTCGGGCTATCATTATGCAGTCTTCCATGGTGACTCCCTCTAGGGGGACAAAGGGGCAGACATCTGTTGCTCCCATGCGGGGATGTGCTCCCTTATGAGTCGCCATATCCAGAATTTCAGAGGCTTTTTTTATCGACAGAAAAGCCGCCTCTTCTACAGATTCAGGAGGACCGATAAATGTGACCACCGTTCTGTTCGTATCCGCACCGGGATCAACATCCAGTAGGGTAATCCCCTTGACCGATTGGATTACATTGGTAATTTCTCTGATTTTATTAAGGTCGACACCCTCGGAAAAGTTCGGTACACATTCGACGATTTTCTGACCCATTTTCTGCCTCTTTTATTGTAATGATGTTTTTATTTTACACTGCATTTATTTGATAAGCAATAAAAATGCATAAGCTCTTATGTAATGTTATACTCAAGATTCATCCCATCGGTTAGTTACTGCTTTTCAGAAACACTAATAAAGATTAAAGTTGAATGATATCATAATTCAGGAGCTTATAATGGATGATAATCTGGTTTTTGCACAATTGGGACGACGGCTTCGTTTAGCCGTCGTTGGAGGAGGACCCGGTTCTTTTATAGGCAGTGTTCACAGAATGGCGTCTAGAATTGATGATTGTTACGAGCTGGTCGCTTCTGTCCTTTCATCTCATAGAGAAAAGGCTGTTGCCGGGGGGAGAGAGTTAAGAATTCCTGAGGGGAGAGCCTATGCCTCAGTTCCCGAAATGCTGAAATCTGAAAGAGATAGAGAAGAGGGGGCTGATGTCATTGCCATAATGACACCCAATGACAGTCATTTTGAATATGCCATGGCAGCCCTGGAGGCAGGATTTCATGTCATCTGCGACAAACCTATGACAATTACTGTAGAGGAAGCAGAGAAACTGCACAATAGAGTGGTGGAAACAGGGCTGATTTTCTGTCTTACCCATAATTATACGGGATATCCTTTGATCAGACAGGCCAAAGCCATGGTTCAGACCGGTGAAGTGGGAACAATTCGTCTGGTTCAGGTGGAATATGTTCAGGGGGGTAAGGCAGATGAGAGTAAGTCCTATGAGA
>JAEINM010000531.1 GCA_016342385.1 Spirochaetaceae bacterium
ATATTCCCTATTTACGTACTCTTCATTTATCTTTTTTTTGCCATACCTTTGGTTTTTTTAGCACTATTAACAGCTTTTACTTTAAGTGAAGACGTTACTGTTCCTATAGAAAGGCTGGAAAAGGCAACAAAAAGAGTGGCCGATGGAGATTATTCCTTTAGAATCTTGAGCCCTTCCAACGACGAGCTCGCTATTCTTATTTCATCATTTAATCAAATGATAAACGAACTAGAATTATCACGAATTAAAATTCTTCAAACTGAAAAAGTGACAACCTGGCAGGAGATTGCTCAGCGTCTCGCACATGAGATCAGAAATCCTCTGACACCGATTAAGCTTGCGGCTCAAAGGGTTCAGAGGAAAATCAATACTCCGAACATCGAAACCATTCTGGATTCATCTATGAATATTATTATCACCGAAGTAGAATCTCTTGACTCCATGCTGCAGCAGTTTAGAAATTTTGCCAGATTACCAAAACTTGAACCAACAAGTATTAAACTATGTGAACTCATATATGACAGCATAAAAATCTATTCTGATACTATTCCAACAATTACATTTGATGTAACTCCCATTGATGAAAATATTCGGGTAAATGTCGACAAGAATCAGATGAAGCAGGTTTTTGTCAATTTATATAAAAACGCTATAGAAGCCATGAACAATCGGGGTACAATTTATATCAGGACAGATATTGTTCTTAAAGGATATACTCATTTCTGCAGAATACAGATTCAGGATGAGGGTATCGGCATAAGCAGGGAAGATTCAGAAAAAGTCTTTCATCCTTATTTTACAACTAAGGAGAATGGAACCGGCCTCGGTCTATCAATTATTGAACGAATTGTTTTTGACCACAAAGGCAGAATCTGGCTAGAGTCTAAAGTGGGATCGGGAACAACATTTTATATAGATATACCAGTTGAGGTGGAAGTATGAACAGCATATTGATAATAGATGATGAACCTTCTATCAGAACAATTTTAGCTGAGATTCTCGAAGACGAGGGATATTCAGTTCATTTGGCGGGAGATGGGTTTGAAGGACTTCACATCTTAAAAACGACAAAGGTGGAACTGGTACTCCTCGATATATGGCTACCCCGTATGGGGGGAATTGATGTACTCAAAGAGATAAAAAATGAATTTTCTGAGATTGAAGTCATTGTTATTTCCGGCCATGCCAATGTAGACCTGGCCGTAAATGCCATTAAAATAGGGGCTTTTGATTTCCTGGAAAAGCCTCTGGATATGGATAGAGTTATTAATCTGACAAGAAATGCCCTGAAACTGGAAGAATTGAAACAGGAAAATAAAAATCTAAAAAGTCAGTTAATGCTTGAAGATAGAATGATAGGTACCACTGAAGAGATGGACAAAGTCAATCAGATTATAGAGCAGAGTGCTTCATCGGATTCCAGAGTGATGATAACAGGAGAGAACGGTACAGGCAAAGAACTGGTGGCCCGGAAAATCCATTTAAAAAGTAACAGGAAAAACAAACCCTTTATAGAGGTCAACTGCGCTGCTATTCCGGATAATCTTATTGAAAGTGAACTTTTCGGTCACGAAAAGGGGGCTTTCACCGGAGCTTCTGCTATAAGAAAAGGAAAATTTGAAGCCGCAGATGGAGGGACATTATTTCTTGATGAAGTAGCCGATATGTCTCTCAGCGCTCAGGCAAAAGTTCTTAGGGCCGTTCAGGAGATGCAGTTTGAAAGGGTTGGTGGTGAAAAATCTATACATGTCGATGTCAGAATTTTAACAGCAACAAATAAAAATATCCCCGAAGAAATTGAAAAGGGGAATTTTAGAGAAGACTTATTTTTCCGGTTGAATGTCATACCCATACAACTGCCCTCCTTAAAAGAGAGAGTTGAAGATCTACCGGAACTGATTTCCTATTTTATGGAAAAATTTAAAAAAGAGGGCACCGAAAGAAAAACCATATCTAAAGGCGGAATGAAAATCCTCTTCAAATACAGCTGGCCAGGAAATATCAGAGAACTAAAAAATTTCCTGGAGAGAATTAATATCATGTGTGATGAGCAAATCATAAGTGAAGAATCTGTAACGACATATCTGGGAGAAAAAATAAACAGTAATGAAAATCCTGGTCTAAATGAATATAAAAACTTAAAATTAAATGAGGCAAAAGATAAATTTGAAAGAGAGTTGCTTGTATATTATCTTAAGGAAAATGGATATAATATTAGCAAAACAGCTCAGGTTCTTGGAATTTATCCCAGTAATCTGCACAGCAAGATCAAAAAATTTGATATAGTGATTAAAAAGTAAAGATCCTCGGGTCTAACCCGGTATCTGT
>JAEINM010000532.1 GCA_016342385.1 Spirochaetaceae bacterium
GCCTATGTCAAGCGGTCAGTTGGAAATCCTGTTGAGATTTTACTGGAGCATAGAGATGAATCGGGAGTCTGGTATGGGTTTTCCGAGACATATATCCGATTTGCCGTTAAAAAAATAGGCATAGAGGTCCAGGCTGGAGAAATTGTGTCCTGTAAAATAGAAAGTCTTTCTCAGGGCTCCGGTTGTGCTGTTTTTGTCGGGAAAACAGTAGATCTTTACTAAAGGAATCGAACCGGGGTTTCTAAAACTTCCTTCCCGGTGAATATGCCTGTAGAATTTGCTTTACACTTCTTTCATTAATTATACTTATAATATAAGGAAGTCCGTGTATGAAAAATAATGTAAAAATATTTTTTTCTATTTTTATTTCTCTTCAATTTTTTTCTTGCGAAGCTTTTTTCACTAATAACTGGTTTCAAGGTGCTGTCGATGCCAGTAATGTTTCCGTTGATGAGGCGATCTCTTCTGGTGATACGGCATTGATGCAGGAAGTATATAATCAGATTGTTTTGGATGCCGCGAACGCCACAGGAAGCGAAGCTGCGGAATTATATCTTCAGGCGGCAGATCTTGCTCTTGGGATTTCAGGCCTAAGTGATCCGGCCATATTGCTGGAGGCCCCGGTTCTTCTGGAAGGTGGAGATGGTGGTATCAATGATATCTTTTCCATACTGACAGATTCAGGTCTCAATCTGGATGCTCTTGAGGATGCTGGAGATATGATTTACAATGCTAATTCTTCTGATCCCGAATCCGTAACTGACGATATGTGGGTCTTCGCCGCCGCGGGAAATGGAGCCACTATTGCGAATCAAGCTGAAGATGCCGGGCAGAGTGTTGAAGACTATCTTGGCGATGATCCTATGGATAATTCAGATGCTCTTGCGGCTGTGCAGGCCCTGGTCAATGCTATTGATTCTCTGCCGGAGGATACAGCATCAGAGTTATGGGAAAATCAGGCTGATCTGGAAGGAGATGGGATTATATTTCCATGATGATGTCCGGCAGCTATCGTTTTTACATCCTGATTTTCTTATTATTTATTAACTTCCTGTATTTTATATATGGACAGGAAAGCCGATTCACTATTAACTCTCCCAGAGAATCCGCCTTGGGGGGGGCTCATGCTGCATTGACCGATGATTTTTCAACGATATTTAATAATCCCGCAGGTTTTCGTGGGGTAAATAGTGATTTTACAGTATCCGGGATGACATTTAAGGTTACAGGACCTGTCTCTACAATGATGCTGGCAGCTCAGGGCGGTGATTTATTACAGATTATCGGAGATATGGGATCTACGAATATTGGTCTGGATATTATCGGGCCTTTCAGTATGGGGCGAATAAAAAATAATAACGCCTGGGGTGTATATAATGTCATCGATGCCAATGTTTTTATTCCCAGCCTGACTCAAGATGCCGTAATTTCGGGACGGTTCGATCTGGGGGGAGTATTCGGCTATTCCTTTGGGATAGATTTTATCGATTCGAATAATCAAATGAATTTTGGATTTCTTACAAAGTTGTTTTTCAGAACTGAGATGAATATTGAGAAATCATTTATAGATATAATGTCTTCTCTTTCTGATATTGAAGCTCTTTTCTCACCTTCAACCCTCCCTCTGGATATGGGTTTTGGAGTAGGTATTGATATTGGAATAAAATATATCTGGAATGATGTTTTGTCGATTGCCCTAGCTGTAAGAGATTTATACACACCTCTTTTTATGTTCCGTTTTAATTCACTGACTTCTCTGGTCGACGGAGAAGCTCCTCAGTTTGAATATGTGAATCTTCCCCAGGATTATTCTATCGGGATTCTATATGAGCCGGATATTTCATTTTTTAATGGTCTTCTGGCAAATATAAAAATCATGTTTGACTATAATGATATTTTTGATTTTGCCTTGAATCATGAAAATGCCAGGCATATATTGTTGCATTTTGGCTTGGGGGGGGAATTCACACTATTTGATATTCTCTCACTAAGGTTTGGATTTTATGAAGGACTTCCCGCATTTGGCGCAGGATTGGATCTTCACATGTTTAAATTTAATTTTGCTATGTTTGGACGAGAATTGAGTACACAGCCCGGATTGATGTCTGTCTATAACCTCATGTTCGGTATTGATTTTTCATATTAATTTGTCATAAATGATTGACACTTTTTTCAGGAATTGGTACATTCCTCAAAGTCAGTTGATCATCAGGCATATTGTTGCTCAACCAGAAGTTATGTCTCCTTCGTCTAGGGGTTAGGACACCGGGTTTTCATCCCGGCAACAGGGGTTCGATTCCCCTAGGAGATGATAAG
>JAEINM010000533.1 GCA_016342385.1 Spirochaetaceae bacterium
ATGGAACTCCCCTGTCGACGACAGAATTGAAAGGTAAGGTAATTGTTATTGAATTCTGGGCGACCTGGTGCAGGACCTGCATTTCAGAGATTCCCCTTATGAAGAAAATCTATGAAGAATACAAAGATCGGGGAGTGGAATTCATAGGTATAAGCCTCGATGAATACCCTGATACTGTCATTCAATACTGTATAGAAAATAACATTGACTGGCCCCAGTATTGTGAAGAAAATAAAATCTGGGACACCGATATCAGCCGTTCATGGGGAATAAAAGCAATACCCACAGTGTTTCTTATAGGGAAAGATGGTCAGATTATCAGCCGGGAGGCCCGTGGACAGCTGGAAAAACTGATCCCGCTGGCCCTGGCTGACAAATAGCAAAGGGTTTTACTTAACACCTACAGCGCGTCGAAGTATCTCCATCTTCCGGGAAGCCAGAACCCTGGCTTTTTCAGCCCCATCACTCAGCACTTTATCGATATAGGACTTGTCAGCCATCAGCTCATTATATTTATCTCTTTTCGGTTTAATAAAATCATTTAAAACATTGAATAGTTCACCTTTGGCATATCCCCAGCCCATTCCTCCGGCACGATATGTTTCGGCCAGATTCTTCTGCTGCTCTTCTGTGGCGAAAAGTTTATATAAGGTAAAGACATTGCAGTTATCGGGATCTTTCACCTCTTCTACTGCTTGCGAGTTCGTCACTATTTTATTACAGAATTTTTTCAGCTGTTTTTCCGTACAGAAAAGGGGAATGGCGTTATCGTAGCTCTTACTCATCTTTCTGCCATCAAGTCCGTTTATCACCATTGTGGATTCATCTATATAGGGTTCGGGAATAGTCAGAAGCTTATCCTTATAATTGCGGTTCACTGCTTCGGCAATATCAGCAGCCATCTCAATGTGCTGCTTCTGATCTTTTCCCACAGGAACCAGTTCCGCATCAAAAAGCAGAATATCCGCAGCCATCAGTATGGGATAGGTGTACAATCCCATGTTTATATTATGGTCATCGGGTTTCTTTTTCTCTCTGTTTGCATCAACTTGAGCCTTATAGGCGTGGGCTCTGTTCATTAACCCCTTAGAAGTAAAGGCATTAATAAGAGTTGTCAGTTCAAAAGTTTCAGGAACAGCGGACTGCTTATAAATGAGAACTTTCTCCGGATCCAGACCGCAGGCCAGCCATACGGCAGCGACTTCATATATATAATCCCGCAATGTCTGGGGATCTTTTACGGTATTAAGCGAATGATAATCGGCGATAAAATATCTCGCTTCATAGGTTTCTGCCAGTTCAAGGGCAGGTTTTATTGCACCCAGATAATTCCCCAGATGAGGCATTCCTGTGGGTTTAATTCCTGTCAATACGACCTTTTTTTCCATAATCACTTCCTAAAACTACATAGTTATTTCAAATCAGATTACCCGAATATCCACAAAAGCGCACTTTTTAGATCTCCGGCAGGGAATTCTCTGGGGAACGACACCGGTCAATCCTAAAACAAAGTATGGGAGCCTGCTCCCATTTCCCGTATTTTTCGAAATATAACATACTTTAAAAAAAATCTACAGTGGAAAAGATTTTAAAATAATGGCATTATGAACAAATGGCCCATGTGTTTGTTGTAGACAATGATGATACCCTAAGAGAGGCGGTATCAGGTTACCTGAAACTCTCTGAGCACGATGTGAGTGAATACTCTGAATTGACCGGTGTCAAAGATGCACTCAATATCAAAAAACCCGATGTCCTTATTCTGGAAACAACATTCATGGATGGTGATGGATTTATCTTTGTGAAAGAAATACGTCAGAAAACCGATATTCCCGTTATATTTATAAGCACCAGAAATTCCGAATCAGATAGAATTACGGGATTTGAAGTCGGTGCCGATGATTATATGATTAAACCTTTATCCATAAAAGAACTGGCTCTAAGAATAGCCGCTATTTTAAAACGGGTTCAGACCAATTTGGATTACAATACGGAAAAGAGATGGTTTCTCGGCAATAACGTATTACTGACAAACGAAAAAGCCCATAAATCGGAAATGAATGGTGTTCAATTAAAACTCACGACAGCAGAATGGAAAATCCTCACCTATTTAACATCTAATGACGGTGCTGTTGTATCGAGAGAGCAGATTCTCGACCGATGCCTTGAATACTCATTTGAAGGGTATGACAGAACGGTGGATACACATATTAAGAATCTTCGCTCAAAATTAATCGACCACAAATGGATTGAAACCATTCGAGGCTATGGATACCGTTTTGCCGGTTCATCAAAAAGAAAATTTTAATAAATT
>JAEINM010000534.1 GCA_016342385.1 Spirochaetaceae bacterium
ATGTGAAAGATTATTAAATATATATGTTTCATTGTTACTGCGAATATAATCAAATATAGTACACAACGTCTACCGATTCAGAGAATCAACTTCTATAAAACACAAATTGAATCTTCTCACTATGCCATAAAGATCCCCTCTCACCCTCCCTCAGAGGGAAAGGAACAGAAGCAATTTGAACTTCTTACTCCCCTCTCTCTTTGGGAGAGGGGCCGGGGGTGATGGTTCAAAAGAAGTGTCTGTACTCATATAAATAATTCAAAAAGAATCCTTCAGGAGATTAGATGGCTATTCTTCAGTTTTTATCTTCTCATATTCCTTCGGAGGAAAGGGAAACAGCATAGAAATACTCTCCCGAATAACTTTGTATTCCGGACGACTCTTCATCTGCCGTTTCTCCATGGCCGGAATAGAGTAAAAGAGAAAGAGACACAACATGGCCAGGGGAGCAAAGCCAATCCAGTAATTACCGGGGTTCGAAGCCAGAGCAAAAATATAAAGACTGATCCAGAAGAGAATCTCGCCGAAATAATTGGGATGACGGGAATATTTCCAGAGTCCCTTCATAATCGGTTTATTTCCAAGAGACGACTTTCTATGAGTGATCAGCTCATAATCACTTCTCCATTCAAAATATACGGCAATCAGACCGGCAACAGCGGCGATAATATCAATATAATTCAAAGCGGTATCAGCTGAGGAAAGAACCAGATATACAGGGACAGAACAGAGAAAAACAATCAGAGTCGGGAAAAAATGTATGGCCAGAAAACTGATGGGCCAGTAAAACCTGCCGAATTTTTCCCGGAATGTAACATATCGCCAATCTTCATGAACCAGTCCCGGCCAGGTTAAAGCCCAGTTCAGAGTCAACCTGATACCCCAGAAACCGGCAATGAATAATATTATCAAACCTCTAAGGGGAAAATCTCCATCATTAAAACTGCTGAAAAACCAGAAACTGAAAATGATCGGAGGAGCAACACTCCAGTAGGGATCGTAAAAACTGGAATTGTTGAATATCATACTGAAGATAAAGACCAGAATTGTTGCCGCCATATCTACAATCAATGTCTTAACCAGTAGAGAATAGTTTGCCGGCAATAGAGGATAAATGAGAAAGGCTGCAGCAAAAGCGAGGATGTAGGCCAAAAAGACCAGCCATAATGATAGTTTTTTCGATTCTCTTGAATATTTCACAATTGACTCCTGATCTGTTTCATTTTTGTTTATCTGTCTCTTCAATTTAAGTCTAAAATGGCTCTATCTTCAACTGTAAGCTCTTCCGGAGAGATCAAAATGGGATGAAGATCTCTCATAATACCCCCAAGATCCACTGATTCGAATTTCTTCGAATCGAAAATCTTTTCAAAATACTGCCCCAGCGAAGAGTGATAAGATCCTGGAAAGGGGAAAAACCTGTCATCGGTTCCAAAGAGAACCGGTCTGTGATTATCGTCTCTCTCGCTGTATTTCTCCAGCAATTCTACCATCCCATGACTTATGGGTGGATTTTTTCCATTTATCACAATAAACCTCTTCTCAAAGAGTCTTGCTGCTGAAATCAGTCCATTTATAGGTGTTGATACATTTTTGTCATAATCGGGTATAGCGGGAAGATGCCAAGATTCCATCTGTTTATGGTGCTTAGCTAGAAGAAACAGTCTCCCCCACTCTACGGCCATGTTAGTCAGATGGAACTCTATGGATTGATCCCATTCTCCTTCCGTCAGTATGCACAGAGGAGTTTTTTCTGGGACAGGACAGACTTTTATAAGGATTCCCGACAGATGGGCCATAAGAGACAGTCTTTCCACATGTTTCTCTCCGGAAGGGGTGAGAAAATTGACATTGGCACCGCCCGTGCAGGAAGCCACTGCCAGACCATCAGCTCTTTGATGTCCCCATCCGAAGGGAATGGCCGCTGATCCGGGAGATAATTCACTGGTAATAATCAGGGGAATGCGGATCGCGCCATTTTCATTATACACAAGGGCCTCTCCATCTGCGGCAGATAAACCAGCGTTCTCCGCATCTAAAGGATTCATATACACATAATTGGTATTATTCTTTCCTTCTACAAGAGAGGGAGCATTCTGCATAAAAGAGTTGTGGGTCAGAAAACCGCGCATATTGATCAATTTCAAAGAATCACAATTGTCCTTCTCCCACTGCCATTCAGCTTCCAGCTTTTCCATGGATTCAATCATCTGCCGCGGTGCCAGATTGACCAGACCATCGTCGGTATAGACCCGTTTACCGAGAAAACTCCCCGGTTCACAATCACCGAGCAGCAGGCCATCGGGA
>JAEINM010000535.1 GCA_016342385.1 Spirochaetaceae bacterium
TCTTCCGCATTTTTTTAATTCCCGGTTTCCGGGCGAGTTTTAATATGACATCAAGAATTTTTTCATGGGAGAAAGATCTTCCCCGTTCCAGGAGGGGAATTTTCTTTACAAATCGCCTCAGGTGAAGCCAATAGTGGACGGCTCGGGATCCGAAAAATTGCCCCCCGCTGTAGCGGCACAATTCCTGGTAGATCCACAGTTCGTCCCGGGCATCACCAATCGGTGCAACAACTCTGTCGGTATACTGGAGAAAACGCCTGTGACTGATGCCCATGAGAGAGTGAAAGAGATAATTGATATCGGCGTGTTCAAAGGGAGTGATACCGGGCAGATTGTAATGGGCCAGATTCCCGGTCATGTTCCGGAAAATATCAACGGTGACAAGTAATTGGAGACTTTTAAAGGCTTTTTCCGTCTTTAGTGTGTCGGGGAGTGTTAAGAGAGGATTCCCTGCGGCGACAATAAGCGCCTTAATCTGACTGTCACCGGGGGTCAGTATTTCATCGGCAAGCAATGAACCGGGATAAAGATCATTAACCGATTTAAACTTCCCTATACGACTGGTTTTATCGGTCATCATTATTTTGTTTTTAGCACCCAGTTTCGGGAAGTCCACAAGTCCTTTATTGACCAGGGTTCCCCCTCTTTTGTCCAGATTGCCCGAAATAGCATTGATGACTTCGGCTACCCAGAAACAGAGGGCCCCGTTTCTCCCCATATTGATCCCCGTGGAACAGTAGAGAGAAGCCCCATCGGCCCGGGCATATGTTTTCACCAGATCTTTGATCACATCTACTGAAATTTCTGTCACTTCAGCGGCTTTTTCCGGAGTCCACAGAGCTACAGCCTCACGGAAAAAGCTGTAGTTTTTCATATAGCGGTCGACGATTTTGTGATCTACCGCCTCTATCCGGATTAGTTCATTAGCCATGGCCAGGAGCAGATAGATATCCGTATCGGGTCTTATGGCCAGATGCTCTCCACCGGCTTTTACCGCCTCCACCCTGCGGGGATTGATGTGTACGATGCGACATCCTCTCTCCCCGGCCTTTTTTAAAAGCTTCATAACATAGGGCTTCCTGAAAAAGTCTTTCAAGCAGCACAAAACTCATGTACATTTAAGTTCGGATAAATATCATCATATCTGAACTTTCTATTTCTCTGATTTTGCCTGTATTTTAATTTCCGGACTTCTACACTCAGGTTCTTTATGTATAAAAATACCCAAATAAAACTGGAGCGAAGCTTCTCCAGATTCATTATTAATATGATTAGTCCGATTGTTGATTCACTGGTATCTTTTTTCTTTGCCATAACCCGGTCAAGTCCGTATTTTCTTTTTGCATTTCCAAACTTTCCCTCAACTGGAATCCTGTCTATTTCATCCTGACGCTGTAGTTTTTTATTATGCCGTTTTTTCTCTTTATCTTTCGGAGGTTTACCCAGCCGGGGACCAGATAGGCGAATGTTTTTGCCTTTGCAAAATTGTCTATTGGCTCTATTCAGATAAATCTTATCGGCATGAACAGATTCAGGATAATATCCGAATCTAGTCTTATAATTTTCAATCTGATTTATCAGATCAACACCTTCATTGTAATTATCCCAGCTCAATTTCTCCGTGAAGACATAACCATCAACAACGCTTATAGTCAGCTTTGCCCCGAACTCCACAGAAGCACCGGACTTCCCTCTGACTATAGGTCTCACGTGAGGTTGTGAGATACTCACAATTCTGTCATCAATACTGTGTATTCCCATGCAGAACATCATCTCCTGTTGATGAAATAATTCACTGATTACTAGTAGATCTCGATATTGCCTATTGCTGAGTGAAGATAATTGAGTTTTCTCTTTCAAATGTTTAATGTACTCTAAATTGCGCCTAAGATAAGATAATTGCTTTCTGATGACTTTTCTCAGGACTTTTTTATCCTTTTTCCGCTTTTTTGAAACCATAAGATACTCTTTCCGAGCGCGATTTCTATATGTTCTGACTTTCTTTTCTATCCCGATCAATGGCTTTTGAAGGACATCAATTATTTCCTCAGTTTTTTCCCGGGCTTCATTGAGTAATGATAGATCGGTAGGATACCGGATATCAGCAGGTGTACAGGTCGCATCGACGAGCATTTTCCCCTTATTTACCGGAGAATTTTCTTTCTCTTCAGTTTTCGGATCTTTTTTTTGTTTTTTTTACCTGCTCCTCGTGGATCCGTTCATTTATTTCAGTGAGCATTTCAAGTGATATCCGTTTCCTAAAATGTACCATCATGGAAGGATC
>JAEINM010000536.1 GCA_016342385.1 Spirochaetaceae bacterium
AGCCGATGTCATGTGCCGTGTATTTATTTCAATGGGCTTAACTATACAATACCAGTTTATCTGTGCCGCTCCGGAAGTGATGAGCTGGGCAGGCAACAGTGGTGAGACTGACGGATTTGCCTACATTTCCGCCAGTCACAACCCCATAGGACATAACGGCGTAAAATTCGGATTAACGACCGGTGGAGTGGTCGACGGGAAACAGGCGGCCTATCTGATCGGACAGTTTAAAGAGAGCCTGTCAACCGGGGAAAAAATTGCAGTTCTTATGGATTTGGGTGATAGTGCGGATGTTGAGACTCTCAGCAGGGTATACAGTGAAACGGCAATATGGAAGGAGAAAAGTTACCGCAATTATCAGACCTTTACAGAAGAAGTTATAAGCGGAACCAGTGATAAGAAAGAACAGAAAAAACTGCTCTCTCTGATTCGTGATGCCGCTGAAAAATTTCCTGTGGGTATAATCGCTGAACACAACGGCAGCGCCAGATCCCTGTCTATCGATAGGGAATTTTTAGAAAAGCTCAATATAAAAGTAAAAACTGTCAATGATACTCCCAGAGCCTTTACTCACAGAATTGTGCCGGAGGGATTCTCACTGGATCTCTGTAGAGAGGAACTGGAAAAAGTTCACCTCATAGACAGTTCATTTCAGCTGGGATACGTACCCGATTGTGATGGAGACAGGGGAAATCTTGTGTATATTGATAGCAGCCAGGCTAAAATTCTTCAGGCTCAGGAAGTATTTGCCCTATCGGTTCTTGCGGAACTGGCATACTTGGACTGGAGTGGAACCTGCTTAGGGAAAATGGCTATAGCTGTTAATGGTCCCACTTCGATGAGAATTGAGACAATAGCCCAAGAGTTCGGTGCAGAAGTCTTCCGGGCAGAAGTGGGAGAGGCCAACGTTGTCAATCTGGCACAGGAATTACGAGAAAAAGGCTACACGGTACGGATTTTAGGAGAGGGCTCCAACGGGGGGAATATTACCTATCCCGCTTCAGTTCGCGATCCTTTAAACACCGCCGGGGCCATATTGAAACTGCTCTCTTTAAAAACTGAAGGAGAAAAAGCCGGTCTATTTGAAATCTGGTGTAAAAAAAGCAACCAGACAGATAAATATAAACCGGATTTTACACTGGCCCATATCATAAAAACGTTACCGTCCTATACGACAACTTCGGCCTTTGAAGACAGTGCCATTATGAGAATAAAGACAGAATCTCATGGGAAACTGAAAAAACAATATGAGGATAATTTTCCCGCACAGTGGGAGACCCATAGAGAAACCCTGGAAGAACTGCTTGGTGTAGCCACCTGGATCGAAGTTAACAACGAAGGGACAGAATCAAAGACCGGTGTCGGTCCTGAATTCCGGAGTGGTTTGGAACGAGGTGGATTGAAAATTATCTTTCAAAAGGAAACCGGTGAAGATATGGCCTTTATCTGGATGAGGGGAAGTGGTACAGAACCGGTCTTCCGAATTCTTGCAGATGTCAAAGGAGATAATCGCGAAGCGGAGCTTTACCTGTTAAATTGGCAGAGAGAAATGATTACACTGGCTGACCGAAAAGCGATGCATCAGTCCTAATCTCTGGCCGTGCATTTGACTGCTTTGCCCCCTTGTTTTAGAATATTCTGATATTGTGAAAACATATTGATATGGTTACACTGGAAGAACAGGAGTATTCTTTGAAAAAAATTATTCTCATATTATTCACCGTGTTGTTTTTTTTCCCGGGTTGCTCCGGATTACCTGCCCCTTCAGAAAGAGCTGACACCCTTCTCATAATTCCTCTGGAACACCAGATTGATCCGGGAGTAGAGCAAACCCTGAATTACCATTTACAAATTAAAAACAAAGATACTGATAAAATTGTAAAAACAACCATGATTATCTCCAACAGAGATTACATCACTATAAAAGGTCTGAAACCGGGAGAGTATTATATCAGTGGTTATATTTCCAATTGGATCATTGACAATTCCAGATATAAAACAGTCTCCTATAACAGAAATTTTGCCCCCTTTTCAATAAGGAAGGGAAATCTGACCATGCTCCCCATAGGATTCGGGTTAAAAGTTGTAAAGATGGAAAATGAAAATGTGTGCCCGGAATTTCTGACACACACCAGTCGCGATGGAGTGCTTCAGCAAAAGAGACTTTTAGAAATAGAGAAGGAATATCCCGTAGAATTTTCAGCCTGGGCTAAAAAGGATCTCGATTCTCAGGACTTTACCCTTGAGTTTTCTAATCTGCTGGAT
>JAEINM010000537.1 GCA_016342385.1 Spirochaetaceae bacterium
AAACTGATTATACAGCCTCTGGTTGAAAACGCTGTCATTCACGGTCTCGAAAAAAAAATCGGTCCCGGATTAATTATTCTGGAAGCCTTAAAACTTGATAATAATCTTATTATTAGAGTCTTTGATGACGGTGTCGGCATGAGTGAACCGTGGCAGAAAAGTAAAAAAAAGGAATCCAATAGTGTGGGGTTGTCAAACGTCCACCGGAGACTGGAACTCCTTTATGGTGAATCTTCCGGTATCACTGTAGAGAGTACTCCGGGAAAAGGAACGACAGTCACAGTCATTATTCCCTGGATCTCCCAGGAGTGGAAATGATAAAAGTCGTTCTTGTAGAAGATGAAGAGCTTTTGCGGAGAGAAATTGCCTTGACTACACCCTGGCAGGAATTGGGATGCAGCCTTATGGGAGAAGCGGAGAATGGTGAGGAAGGACTTAAACTGATATTGAAAATCCGACCTCATCTAATCATTACCGATATCAGAATGCCCGGAATGGATGGGCTGACAATGCTGGGTGAAGCCGAAAAGTTCCTGGGACTGGAAAAACCCCATGCCATTCTGCTGACTGGTCACTCCGATTTCGAGTATGCCCGCAGCGGAATACGACTGGGGGTTAAAGACTATCTGCTTAAACCCATCGATGATGTAAAATTTCACTGTCTTATTTCAAAAACAGCCGGGGAACTGGAGAAACAGATCCGGCAGCAGCGGATTTCCGAGGGAATGGAGGCCTTTGATCAGAGCCGTCTTTCTCTTTTCAAAGAGTATGGACCACCGCCAGGAGGAGATGCAAAAGATGAATATGTCCGCCTCTCTGTTGAATTTATCCATCATCATTTTTCACAGGATATTAGCCTTGATGATACCGCCAGAGAAATGGGAATTTCTCAGGGGTATCTTTCCCGAATATTTAAAGAGCGGACAAATTATACTTTTCTTGAATATCTTACCTGTTACAGGCTCAGACAGGCTTTAAAACTCCTCCGGAACCGCTCTCTCCGCATTAATGAAATCGCCACTCAGGCAGGGTTTCAGGACTCTGGATATTTCATTCAGCTCTTCCGCCGCTATATGGGAGTTACTCCCGGACAATTCAGAAAGGGAACCAGTGGCATCACAAACAGTTCTTAATCGACATCAGGTTGAAAAGTGACTTTTTCAATTCTCATGATTCCGGACTTGTTCAGAATTATTCTGTAATGAAACAAGCGTTCCTCTCTTTCAAAATTAATATCCAGGAGACCTACTATTAAATGAACCCTATACACTCGTCCTCCGGGAATACGGCATTTGACATTATTCTCCAGCCTGTATAAAAAATCCTGGGAATCATCCATCTCTTTTAACCAGTCTTCAATCTGAAACCTGATTATTTCTGTAATGGCTTCCAGTCTGGAATGATTCTTTTTTAGAGCTTTTGATTTAAATTTAATCAGTCTTTTGTAGTGAATAATGTCGTTTTCAGGAAGAATCTTTCTAAATGGGTTAGGTCTTTTATATCTTAATTCCTTTACGGCGTCGGGAACAGATAATAAATTTACAAAGTTTATTGTACCCGAAGATTTGCCCACTTTATTTCTCAAAGCCGGATCGAAAAGATTTGATTGCTGATCGCTGGTCAGACGAGGCAGCATATTTCCGAAAGAATTCCGAAGAATTTCTTTTATGCGATCTTTGAAAATATAGGAGACGACAATAATCAGGATCCACCACGTGCTGTTTCTCGGAAAGTAACTCTCAGCGTATATAGCAATAAAGAGGGCAAAACCCATAGCCAGTCCAGCGGCTATACCGGCTATCATATGACTGATCCTCCGGGGAGTATGACTATTCTCATTATTCATATACATGGAACTCTGAGACCATTTCTTCAGAATGCTTTCCCTATAGGCCATTGTTTCACCACAAAGAGGATTCATTTTGTTATATTGATATTTATAGTCCATAGAAACTCTATAGTCTGTTTCTTCATTAATAAAATCGGCCAGTAATAATGTAATTTCATTGAAACCGGGGATTAACCTGCAATGGTCCAGAAGACGTATAAATCCATTCTCTGTAACAATACTAATCGATTCATCAGCCCAGTTCAGGGCTATTCTCAGATCCTCATGTATATGGGGATCTAGAAATATGGTATGAAGTTTTCTAAATCGCAGGAGAAAGGCTCTTATTGTCCTTAGCATATGGAGGATCCGGTTTTTATAAATGTCCTCCCTTTTCCCTTTTTTTATCTCTTTTTTTATCAATTTGACAAAATT
>JAEINM010000538.1 GCA_016342385.1 Spirochaetaceae bacterium
GGATTTCCTGATAATCATTGGGGATTGCCGTGTATTCAAGGGAAACGAGGCAGTGGTTTGTTTCGGGATTCATAACCTTCAGATTTATAATTTTACATCTGATGAACAGAGATATAGGTTTCTTGTACATGGAATTTTCAAATACAAAATGAACAGAATGAATTTTCTTAAAGGACTGGGTAAAGAATTCGATCTCTTTTTTGTCGAGTATCATCAGAATATTGCAGGTCTGTAAACCCAGATCATAGGGAATACAGTACAGCTGATAATCATTGATTTTCAAGACCGTCTGATTGCCGATAATCCCCATCTTTTTTATGGAATAGCTGTCCAGGTGCAAGCGCTTCGATTTATATTTTTCAAAATTCTGCTCAATAACGTATTTATCCAAGTTTGACATCCCTCTAAATGTGACTCTGTATTTTAATTTTATATGGATCTCTTCAATATTAACAGAGCCATTTTAATATTTGCTGGAATTTCCTCATATTTCTTGTATAAATTACTATATAGAATAAGATTTATATAATATTCTTAAGAGGTATATTATTATTGATTGGATCGCTTATCCCGAGGAGAATTTAAAAATGAAACCCATAAAAGAGATGATTAAACAGGAATGGTTGCGTCATGAAATAATCGGTCGAAATGATATTTTTACGACTCCTGTCGGTGATAGGCCTCTGGTCTATGCCGATTATACCGCCAGCGGAAGAGGGTTGTATTTTATCGAGAACTATCTTCAGGATCTTCTGCGGTATTATGCCAATTCTCATACAGATGATGACTTTACAGGGAAAACCATGACCAGTCTTCTCCATGAAGCAGAAGAGAGAATCAAAAAAATCGTCAATGCCGGCAATACGGGTAAAATTATTTTTACAGGAACCGGTGCTACGGGAGCTATCACCAGGCTTCAGCAGATTCTAGGGGTTTTCTGGACACCGGCCACAAAATACAGGCTCGATGGAATGATCGATTCCTGTTCTCTGGTCACAGAAATGGAAGCCCCCTGTAAAACTTCTCTGAGGAAGCAGATGAACAGCAGGAAACCCATTGTCTTTGTCGGTCCCTATGAACATCACTCCAATGAGATTATGTGGAGACAGAGCCTCTGTGAAGTTATTGAAGTTCCCCTGAATGATATGGGGGAACTTGATCTGAATGCCTTGGAATCTATGGTTTCCCACAGCCGGTACAATGACCGGGAAAAGATCGGGTCTTTTTCAGCGGCATCCAATGTTTCGGGAATAAAGACTCCCATTTATGAAGTGGCCAGAATCCTTCATCGTCATGGCGCCATTGCCTGCTTTGATTTTGCCGCTTGTGCACCTTATGTGGAAATTGATATGAATAGAGATGAAGAGGCCTATTTTGATGCCATTTTCCTGTCTCCCCATAAATTCCTGGGTGGTCCCGGTGCTTCCGGACTGCTGGTCTTTAATGAGAAAATCTACAACAAGACTCTGCCTCCTTCCATCGCCGCAGGGGGAACTGTTGATTTTGTCACATATGATTCCCAGAAGTTTTCCGATGATATTGAGACAAGAGAGAAACCCGGGACTCCCGGTATTCTCCAGGCTATAAAAACATCTCTAGTCTTTCAATTAAAAGAAAAGATTGGAATTGAGAATATTGAGGCGATTGAGAGATATCTTTTTATAGAGTTTATCAACAGATTCAAAGGAAATGAAAACATTGAATTCTATGGATCAACCGATCCTGAAAAGAAAGTCAATATTATTGCCTTTAATGTAAAGCATAAGGACCGTCTGATTCATCCCCGTCTCTTTACTAGGATTATGAATGATTTTTTCGGAATACAGACCAGAGCCGGATGCTCCTGTGCCGGACCTTACGGACATAGACTGCTCAGTATTGATAAGGTCCTCTCAAATCAATTTGTACATTTAGTCGAGGAGCGGGGATATCAGGGGATGAAACCGGGATGGGTAAGATTGAATCTCCATTACAGTTTTTCCGATTCCGAATTTGAATATATCTGCAACACTCTGGAATATCTTATTGAAAAAGCTCACCTCTTTATTCCTCTCTATCAATTTGATATCCAAACCGGCGAGTGGCAGTATAAAGATTCCGTCGATAACAGGATTACACTGGATTTTGATAAGGTTATTGAAGCTCATCCGCCGTGGAAGAGATCATCTCCTTCTCTGGAATTGTTTTTTGAGGAAAGTGTTGCCGATGCAGAGAGAATACTTGGTGAAACAGATCAGAATCCCCTTTATAAGAAGTT
>JAEINM010000539.1 GCA_016342385.1 Spirochaetaceae bacterium
GAGAAGATATAAAGGAAACCACAAAATTAAACCCGAAATAAAAGCTCCCATCACTATAGTATTATTAAAAGCCGTATAGGAAACTAATGGCAGATTATAGAGGAATGTCAGCCCCCCCTGGAGGAAAGAAGCCTGAAGGATAAGGCCGCCCAAAACATCGAGCCATGGATCAAAGAGAGGAGTAATCAACCTGAAAAGGCCCAATGACAGCAGAAAAGCTCCCATATTGATCTTTAAGAAAAAAATAATAATAAATAGAACAATCCACAGAAGATTCCCTGCGGGAAGAAGAGCCAGCAGAAATCCGAAAGCTATAGCTGAAGCCATTTCTCCGGGGCGTGAGTTACTATTGAGAGCAACTATGAGTTTTGCAATTAATCCAATCATATATTAGATATTATTATTATCTATTGAGATGTCAAGGATAATGACAAAAGCGGAGGATTTTCATATAATCAGGACTTCGAAGGGGAATATTCTGTGTCGGAACATCACTATAGAAAAAAAATTTTCTTTATTTACCCAAACTCATATATCAGAAATGAGATTATTTTCCCCTTAATCGATCTGGAATATGAAACCTATGTAATAGAAGATCACAAACTAATCCCCATAATCCAGAACAACTACTCCGGATCACTACTACTCATTAATATTGATGAAAAACTCACCCCACAACAGTGGGAAAAGCAGATACTCTCCACTCCCGATCTGGAAATCGGTGTAATGACCTACAATGAAAACAAGAATACTGAACTGAAATACAAATCCCTCTATAAAATATCATGCGGGTACAATGTATTGAGGAAGAGACCGGAATTATTACTTGAAAACTTGATAAAAACGCTGGACAGCTTTACCGTAAATGAAAAAAGAATGTTTATCAGAACAAGATTTAAAGATATGGCCGCCAACTTTGAACTACACCATACGGGACAGCGCAGGACCGGATTTATTCACGATATCAGTTCTATCGGAATGACTCTGGTTTTCAAAAAACCCCTTAAGATAGAGAAAAACAGTCTCTTAAAAGATATTTCTCTGTATATTCACGAATCTGTCATCGTCGCCTCGGGTATTTTTATGGGTGCCAGCAGAAATGAAAATGACAGTATCGTATATGTCATTCTCTTTGATAAAACCATGAAAGAATCATCGCGTTCCAGAATTAGACTTGTAATAAACAGGGATCTGCAGAAAAAACTGATAAATGAATTGAAAGCACCCGTTCCCTGATATTGTCATAAAAAAACTTTTTCCGAAATTGACCTTTTTTGAAGTGGTAGAGAAAAATGCCCTGTTTTCCATACAAACACCAAAAAAGGAAATCAAACAATGAAAAAAAGCACAATTATTATTCTCACATTCTCGCTTATGACAGTACTGATCGGTTGTAAAGAGACTGTCAGTCATCAAACTGCTGGTACGGGAACCCTATCGGTCAGAATTGATACAACTCCGGAGAGAGCCATCAGTTCTGATGATTCGACACTGGCTTCTACCAATTCCAATACCTATGAAGTTCTCATCTATAACGAAACCACATATCTCTCCAGTATTGTCGATCTGGCAGTAGGTTCTGCAACACTTGCTGTGGAAGCAGGAGATTACACAGTCCTCATCCTGGCAGGATACAGCACAACTTCCACAGGAATACTGCTGGGATCGGGGTACCGGGAATCTGTCAGTGTCATTGAAGACGTCATAACCGAAGTTTCCATCACTCTCAATTCCATTTCACACGAGTATACCGTCCCCTCCTCCGCGGCCTGTGCAGGTCAGTACACAGTTTCGGTTACAGGCAATACAAGTAATCCCCTGCTCCACCTGAGCAGCGGAGGTACTGTAATGGAAAACCGCCCCTATCTTGAAATGGGAGATAATGCGACAAACCTCTATCTCGATTGTACAGTAACCGGCTCGTTGTGGACAGGTTCAATTATCATGACAGCTCCGGCTACAGCGGAGACGACTACTATTAAATTTTACGGAAGCAATGTGAAACTCGTGGATCCCGCTTTTTCTATCGATAATGACCTGAAAAACATCGGCTCGGTCAACTGGAAGTGGCTCAATGAATCTCTTATTCCCGATACGGTTTCCCAGGAAGTCATCAGAAGCATAGATTTTGTCACCGCAACATCGGGAGTGAGTGTTATTGTAGGGTGGAGTTGATTATATGCAGGGACAGGTCGCGACCTGTCCCTGCATATGATCATTTTCTGCCGAATTCGTATTCAATAGTCCGGTTAAG
>JAEINM010000540.1 GCA_016342385.1 Spirochaetaceae bacterium
TCCCTGTGTCTTTTTAGAAAACTGATTTGCGCCAAGAAGGAGTATCAGAGCAACAACAGATTTGAATAAACTTATGGCTTGGGCATATGAGAACCTGTTCATTCTAAAACCGACCCTGTAGACAAATATGTCTATCACATCACTGGCAGCCTGATTGGCGGCGTTTCTGAGGACAAGAATCTGGTCGAAATTGGTCGTTAATATTCCACTGATTGCCAGTATCAGAAGAATAGATATGGTAGGCATAATTGAGGGCAAAGTAATATGCCACATATTTTGCCAACGGTTAGCTCCATCTACTGTTGCCGCTTCATAGAGCGACGGGCTGATTCCGGCCATGGCTGCGAGGTAGATAATAGCACCCCATCCCAGTTCTTTCCAAATATCGGATATTACGACTATCCCCCAGAATGACTGGTTTTCTGCGAGAAAAAAACGTGGCTCATCAATAATATTGAATTTCATCAATATCTCGTTGATAATTCCCACATCTCCCAGCCAGTTCATCATGATGCCTCCCAGAACAACCCATGAAAGGAAATGAGGTAAATAGGAAATTGTCTGAACAGCCTTTTTAAAGGATATATTTCTCAATTCATTTAAAAAGAGCGCAAATATTATGGGCAGAGGAAATCCGATGAACAAACGGAGGAATCCTATTCCCAGTGTGTTCTTCATAACCATGTAAAAATCACCTTCAGAAAATAATTCTTTGAAGTGATCTAAACCGACCCATGGTGCTGCGGATATTGGTTTTATAATTCTGTATTGTTTGAAGGCAATTATAATTCCATACATGGGTATATAGTTGAAAACAATCATCCAGATAACTGCGGGTAACGCCATATATAATAAATAGCGTTGTTTGAAGATTCTTACCCCCAAACTGTTTTTATTCAGCCTTATATTTTTGGTTAGTGAACTCATAATTATCCTTTATACAGTTTAAACAAACAATTTAATATATTTTTGTTTGCGTAAACATATGTTACCACAGCCTTTTGTTTGCGTAAACATTTTTGTTGAAATTGTTTTCATTCTTTTTAGAGATGAGAGGCGAGACTAGCAGTCTCGAATCATAAGTACTAGAGTTTACCTTTTGTTGTAATGCCAAATAAAGCGAGAAGGGAGATGGAAAATTAAGGGGCTTTTCTTTGGGAGTGATTTGATTTATAATAATTATAGATTGAAAGTCGGGTAGCTTGTTATTATATCCGGTTCACATTATAGGAGTCTTTATGGATATTTTAGTTACCGGTGGGGCCGGATATATTGGCAGTCATACTTGTCTGCTCTTACTTGAGGCGGGGCATAAAGTCATTGTTGTTGATAATTTGTCAAATAGTTCAGAGGAGTCCCTGAGAAGAGTCAAGAAACTAACGGGTAAAGAATTATTATTCTATCATATAGATCTTTTGGATAAACGGGCTTTAGAAGTTGTTTTTAAGGAGAATCATATCGATTCGGTCATACATTTTGCCGGATTGAAAGCCGTGGGAGAATCGGTCACCATGCCACTTCATTATTACCACAATAATCTGACCGGTACTTTCAATCTCTGTTCATTAATGAATCAGTATCATGTGAAAAATATTGTATTCAGCTCCAGTGCCACTGTATACGGTGAACCGGAAATGATTCCCATAACTGAAGAAGCCAGACTGCAGGCAACGAATCCCTACGGTCGGACAAAACTGATGCTTGAAGAGATCCTCAAGGATTTCTATGTAGCTGATAACACACTTAATGTAGCGCTTTTGAGATATTTTAACCCTATCGGTGCTCACCAGAGTGGGGAAATCGGAGAGGATCCCAATGGAATCCCCAATAATCTTCTTCCCTTTGTGGCTCAGGTCGCCGTAGGGAAAAGGGAAAAGGTCGGTGTCTTCGGAAATGATTACAACACTCCTGATGGTACAGGAGTCCGCGATTATATTCATGTTATGGATCTGGCCGCGGGACACCTGAAGGCCCTGGAAAAACTGAATAGCAAACCGGGAGTCGTTATTTATAACCTGGGAACAGGTAAAGGATACAGTGTTCTTGAAGTTATCAGCGCATTTTCAAAAGCTGCGGGAAAAGAAATCCCCTACGAGATAAAACCAAGAAGATCCGGTGACATAGCCACCTGTTATGCAGAACCGAAATTTGCTGAAAAAGAACTGGGCTGGAAAGCCGAAAGAAACATGGATGATATGTGTAGAGATGCCTGGCGATGGCAGTCTCAGAATCCCGAAGGGTACGGGGTG
>JAEINM010000541.1 GCA_016342385.1 Spirochaetaceae bacterium
CTGTGAGAGATATGATATTCCCCTCTTCCAGAGGCCTGGTAAAACTGGGCCATCCTGTCCCTGATTTGTACTTGTCAGTAGAACTGAAGAGGGCTTCTCCAGATACAATATCCACATAGATACCCTCTTTTTTATTATCCCAGAATTCATTGGTAAAGGCTCGTTCCGTACCATTGAGCTGTGTTACCTGAAACTGTAGACCGGTCAGTTTCCTTTTCAGTTCATCAACGGGTGGTTTCATATAACGACCATCTTCGAATCCCGGAGGAGGTACTGCCGGTGAGGCATCCATTGTCATCTCCATTGATCCCTCCATTTTCGGTTCCATGGCTTTTTCCATTTTTGAATCTTCCGGATCACTTTGTCCAACAGCCCCGGCTATAGTTATAACACTTGTCAGAACCATAGCTGTTAAAATTATCTTAGTTATTTTTTTCATTTTTTTCTCCCTCTGTCGGGGTGAACCCGACCCTACATTGCTCTTGTCGACGATGAATGGGACCCGACGCTTCGCGTCCCTCATTTTCTCTTTATCCAAACGTGAATGCGTATAAGCGCATTTTCCCGGAAACTTTTAATTTTAGAATGTGTTCTCCCGATCTCTCTAAGCCCACCAGCTGATACAGCCGGCTCTCCTGGAGCTGTAGAACACCATTTTTTACATCAACAGTATCAGCAGAAGCTGAACCATCAACTTCAATTTCCATAGTTCCTCCCTCTTCTCCGGGATCGATTACCAGAAAGACATTCTTGGCATGGAATCCCAATTCCAGATATCCCGAGTCATTGCTGACTACATATTCTTTTGTAAAAGCCCAGTTTCCCTCGAGTGTCCATTCTCCATTTTCCAGAGGAGAAGATCCGGTGTAATCTCTATACTCATTTTGTATTAACTCAACCTCCGATGTGAAACCCTCAGTTCTCTTATAGCCGAGATAGGTTTCCGCCGTACGGCTCTCTATTTGTTTTTCCACTTTTTTCTCCGCTTCCCGGAGGTTTGTTCTTCCCGCTTCTTCAAGCAGTTTTCTAATCACCTTTTCCGAGGTCTCATAATCTCCTTCTCCGAAATGGAAGTAGCGGATTTTTCCTGTGCTGTCAATAAAGTACTTAGCCGGCCAGTATCTGTTTTTATAGGCTTGCCATTGTGCAAATTGATTATCGAGAACAACAGGCCAGGTCACATCCAGTTCCGCCATGGCTCTCTGCACATTTTCCGGATCTCTTTCAAAGGCAAACTCCGGTGTATGTACTCCGATAATGACCAGGCCATCATCGCTGTAATTCTCATGCCATGCTCGCAGATAGGGGATGGTTCTCACACAATTGATACAGCTGTAGGTCCAGAAGTCGATAATGACCACCTTTCCCTTAAGCTGCTCCATTAATAGAGGCTCACTGTTAAACCACATTCCCATTGTCTCTATCTCCGGCGCTGTACCATAATCGCCCAGTAGGCCATTTTGAGGTTCTACATCAAATGTTATGGGAGAATCTCCTGTCATTGTTGACGGGGGAGGGGTATTTCTCTTTATAATGGCATCCCGTACGGGATCGATGTTTTCGAAGAATGTCAGCCCTTCACCATAGGCGGGAAAAATATCCAGAATGACAGACTGGAATTTTCTATCAAGGCCGAATCCTATGGAAAGACCGACTATAATCATAATCACTCCGAATCCCTGCTGTATTTTTCTCGAATTGACAGTTAATTTCGGAAAAGAGCTAATCAGTTTTCTTCCGCCGGTGATTATAGCCAGCATGGGAATCGATGTACCAAGAGAGTAGGCCAGTATTATCAGTACAGATCCACCATCAACTGACTGTGTAATCGCCAGACTGATAACCGATGCCATAATAGGGCCCACACAGGGAGTCCATATTAATCCCAGACTTAATCCGACTATTAAGCCTCCTTTAAAACCGGTTGAAGGACCAATTTGCTTTCTCTTGCGATTAATCGGGGAGACAAACTTTTCAAAGAGTAAAGTGAATTGAGGTATCACCATAATAAGACCGAATAGAACTATGAATAGAACGGCAATTATTCTCAAAGCATCCGGAGGAATGTTTAATAGCTGGACAATGGCGGATAAGGTAAGAGTGAAAATACTAAAACTAAGTATAAATCCTATGATAATCCCATAGGGCTTTCTTTTCCCACCGACGCTTCCCGATAGGACAATAGGCAGAATGGGAAGTATACAGGGTGATAGT
>JAEINM010000542.1 GCA_016342385.1 Spirochaetaceae bacterium
TGAGAACAGTACCGGAAGAGGTCTGAATCAAAATCGATCCTATATTGAAAAATCTGTTCCTGAGCCTTTTCTTTTCGACCCTGATCCCTCTTACCTGATCCAGAGGAAGCAGATTTCTTTTGATGCCCAGAGGTCTGAAATTGATTTTTACGGCTGAAATATTTTTTTCAGTCAGAATGAATTTTTCCGATAACCAGAGAATCAATCTGATAAGAGAATAGCCGATGATACCACCGGATAAAATTTTATAGACTAAAGAATCATAGGGAAAGGATATTGACCCGGCCGAAAACAAAATAAGTACCAGAAGAGCGGAAAAGGGGTAGAAAATCTTTTCAAAAAGAAAGAAGCTGCTTCTTCTCCATTGGTACCTCGATAGTTTTACAGGCTCCGGTTGTAACGAAGCTTTTAAATTCAGTTCCATGCCGGATATCAATCTGTTCTCTCCGTCTATGAGCACTTTTAAATCTCTTTCATTCTTTTTAAGACCGTTTATAAAATCGAGAAAATCCCTACGACTTAGTTTTAGATATCGTCCGGGAGTACGGCATATGAGAGTATCTCTGTGATGATCGAGATTAAATAGATCCTGAGGATCTGTAAAATCTCCCTCAAGATAAAACTTTTTTTCACTGTTATCTGAAGATGCGGCACAGAATTCGCCTTCAAGAAACAAATAGAGAGATCCTGCTCCATCTTTCTGATAATAGATTACGGCACCCTCATCGCAGCTGTAGGGATAAAACCTTTTGGAAAGAGATTGCAGAGCCTCTTTTGACAGATTTTTAAACAGCGGATGAGTGAATAAATGATAATAATTGTCCATTAAGTCCTCACCCTCTTATTATCGGAAAATCATCGCCTCTTCCAAAGCTTAAGAAATTCCCATAATTCGGAAATGAGGACACCCCCCAGAATCAAAGCGGAACCAGCTATTTCCTTTGAGGAAAAGCTCTCATTTAATAAAATGATTGCAAAAATGACTCCAAATACCGGTTCCAGGGAGTAAATGAGAACAGCACGCATGGGAGTCGTATCCTTCTGATAGAGATTCATTATATAGAGACAAAATACACTTCCCAGTACAACGAGATATATAATTGAATAAATGAACTGAGATGACATCTCTATATGGGGATCTTCCAGCACAAATGATGCAGCCAGACTTAAAATGGTTGTTACAAAAAACTGAATGGATGTCATCAGCTCAGGATTCTCAACCCTGTTTATCATATCGAGAAATATTATAAAGAATGCATAAGCAACAGCTGCCCCCAGCATGATGAAATCGCCTTTGTTGAACGGCCCGTCGGTCGGCCTGGAAATGGTCCACAATCCGATAAAAACGATAATAAGTCCCAGAATATTTCCCATTACAGGTTTCTTTTTCAGAATATAGAACTGCAGAAAGGGAACGAAAAGAGCAAAAGTAAAAGTAATGAAACCGGCTCTTGACGCACTGGTGAACTTAAGACCCACAGTCTGCGCGGCATATCCGAGAAACATGAGAACTCCCAGGATAATTCCATTTATAATGGAACGCTTTCCGTGAAAAGAAAATTTCCTGAAATACATCGCTGTAAAAAGGAGAAATGAAGCCCCGAATCGGAGCGACAGCAGCATTAGCGGTGTTGTCGCTGTCAGGCCGGTTTTAATGACGGCAAAAGTCCCCCCCCAGATGATTGTGACAAGAACCAGAAACAGTTCTGCCTTTATCCGTTTTTTATCCATGAGAGGAAATTATCACAGAGTTGGTCCGGTGTATAGATATAAAAGTAGAGACGCAGGGTGAACTGACCCCCAAATGTTGGAGAACATTTGGGGGTCAGTTCAGGGCTGCGTCTCTACGAATTAATTATAAATCAAGATTTAATCAATTATAAAACTTTTAGGGGCAGAATATGATATGCAGTCATAACGTCCATCACCATATTGTTTACCATCAACTAAAAAAACACTCACATAATATGTTCCATTTGTAGTTATAGCTGAGCTCAACTCTGTTGATAAATTGATGATATATATGTTATTTGATCCATCTGTATTAAATCCACCTGTAAAATTGGCATCAATAGCTCCAGAATTGTCAACAAACCAATTACTGGATCCTATATAATCTGCTGTGGAATCATAAACTACAATATAACCAGAGCGAACCTGATCATCATTTACCGGAGTTGCAAAGGTAATGGTTAGTT
>JAEINM010000543.1 GCA_016342385.1 Spirochaetaceae bacterium
AATTCGGCTCATACCGGTTCCCTCACTACCCATAACAATAGCTGTTCGGCCTTTCAGCTTGAGTTTATCGCAAGATTCCCCTTCCATATGCGCTCCATACACCCAGAATCCCTTTTCATTAAGCTGTTTCATGGCTCTGGTCAGATTAGAGACGGTAGCTACGGGTACCCAGCTATTAGCTCCAGAAGAGACTTTTGAAACTACGGCGTTATCTGAAGCCGATCTTCTTGAGGGAATAATAACCAGATCGGCATAAAACTGGTCAGCCGAGCGAAGGATTGCCGCGTAATTGTGAACATCGGTAATGCCGTCGAGGATAACAATCAGGGCATTATCTTTATCAAATGTTCTTAAAAATGAATCGAGATCCACTTCGGTACTTTTCGCTTTCGATTTTCCCCAAAGGGCAAATCCCTTATTTCCGGGACATCTTCTATCCAGTTCCGCCTCAGAGAGCTCCTGGACAGGAACCGAAGCCTTTTTAGCCAGTGTTTTAATCTGTTCGATCCGTTTATTTTTTTTAGAAATAAGAAGTTCTCCGGAAAACTGCCTTTTCTTCAAAGCTTCTTCAATACCGTGAAACCCGATGATATACTCACTCATCAGTTCCATATTCCTTAATAATATCGATTTGTCCGTCGTAATTAACATCGCGCTCGTAGGATGTCATATACTGCCCTTCTTTAAGATAAACCCAGATATCAATGGCACCATCGCCATTGGAATCAAGTTCCTGCCTTTCCAGTCCTTCTTCACCATAAAAATAATAGGTATCGATTATCCCGTCGAGATCAAAATCATATTCTTCATAATCAGTTTTACCTTCTGAATCAAACCGGATAACACGATCAATGACACCATTGTAATCAGAATCGACTTCAATCCTTTTGTGTCCATCTATAGAATCTTCTATCCACTTGTCTGCTATTCCGTCATCGTTGGTATCATAAGAATTGACAGCTCCGCAAATTATTGGAAAAAAAAGGAGCATAGCACAATAAAACAATTTCTTCATATATATACCTCTCCCTTATTTTCGGCAGAGAGAGAAAAATCTCAAATACAATAAGGAAAATCCCGTCTAATACAATCCATTTCATCTTTTTCTGAAAATCCCACTCATCGCTTTATATATTGTACAAACAGTTCTATACTATTTTTAGAAGGGATGGATATGAAATATAGACAATTCGGAAAGCTGAACTGGAAAGTTTCCGCTCTTGGTTACGGTATTATGAGAATGCCAGTTCTCGATAGAGAAACCGGCGCCATAGATGAAGAGGAATCAATAAAAATGATCCGGAAAGGGATAGATCTCGGTATCAATTATATCGACACGGCCTATCCTTATCATGGGGGAAAAAGCGAAAACCTAGTGGCTTCTGCGCTACGCGGTGGTTATAGGGATAAAGTCAAAGTTGCGACTAAATTACCCTCATGGCTTATCGAAACAAAATCGGATCTGGATAAATACTTTAATGAACAGCTTGAAAGGCTGGAAAGCGATTCCGTTGACTTCTACCTTCTTCACGCCTTAAATGAGAAGAACTGGCAGAAGCTCAAAGATGTGGATATTTTCTCCTGGCTGGAGGAAAAGAAAAGACAGGGACAGATACAATATGGGGGATTTTCTTTTCACGATGAACTGCCCTTATTCAAAGAAATCATTGACAGTTACGACAAATGGGATTTCTGTCAGGTCCAGTATAATTTCATGGATAGAAATTATCAGGCCGGAGAAGAAGGGGTCATATACGCGGCTGAGAGAGGTCTGGGTATAATTGTGATGGAACCCCTGAAGGGTGGGCAGCTCGCCTATAAATACCCCGATAGTGTCCAGAAAATATGGGACAAATCTGACCACTTTGCCGGTCCTGTAGAAAGAGCTCTGGCCTGGTTATGGGATCAGGAGTATGTATCAGTAGTGTTAAGTGGAATGAGTGCCATGGAGCATGTTATTGACAATACGGAAATAGCCGATCGCTTTGAAATAAACAGTCTGAGCCCAAAAGAAAAAGAACTTTATGACCAGGCTGCCGATGCATACAGGGCACTATCACCGGTTCCCTGTACAACATGCCGATACTGTATGCCCTGCCCGTTCGGAGTGGATATTCCCGGGAATTTTGATTTGTACAACGATGCGGTCATGTATAGTTCTTATGAACAATGCAGAGAAATCTATAACGAGTGGTTT
>JAEINM010000544.1 GCA_016342385.1 Spirochaetaceae bacterium
CAAATAATGAGGGGTATCACCAAGCAAATCTTTGATAAGAAGAACAGCCATACCATTGGAACAATCAATAGTAAGGTTCAAATTATTATTCTGGGGTATATATTTATTCAGAAAAGCCAAATAATCAGGTTTGATATCTATCTCTTTAGCAACTCCCCGCTGGTCTGCAGGAACGGGAACCACCATCTCGGTTAAAAACATGCTTTCCAAGTCCTTAAGCCCTGAGTCGGAGCCTACAGGAAGCGAGTTTGTTTTTGAAATCTTTAAACCATTATACTCTTTTGTATTATGACTGGCGGTAATCTGCACAGATCCATCAAATTTAAGTTTGGAAGTTGCATAATAAACCATTGGAGTTGTCGCCAAACCAATAGATACCGCATCAGCACCCGCATCATTTATTCCTCTGCTTAAATAATCAAAGATTTCGTCAGAAGTTGACCTGACGTCCCGGCCAATAAGAATTTTGTCTGTTTTCAACAGTTTAGGAATGAAATAACCAATTTTGTATACATCGTCTTTATTAAAATCTTTATCATAGATGCCCCGAATGTCATAAGCTTTAAATGCGTTCATTTTCTCTCCTCAATAGTCTGTATAAATTTTTTATCATCAATTACTTCCAGAAACCATCCCGGCTCTTCAGAACAGGACAGGAAAATAGAAGTTTGAAACAGTTTTTTCTTAAATCCCGCAACAGGAAACAACTGTTCTTGAGCTAATTTACCAGTAACCACGGCTTTTGCAGCACTCATTTTTACTGAATAAACATTTTTAATAGAGCTGATGTCTATGCTTGTCTTATATTTTTTGTAGGCTCTCTTTTTTTTTGCAGTTATAAGGCCGAAAAGTCCACCCTGTTTCTCGAAATCTTCAAAATACAAAGTGTGGTTTATTATATATAACAAACCGCCTAGATTAATATTTTGCCCATTACTGAACCCAATGAGAACAGCATAGGTTTTAAATAGTATTTTACCTCCATTTTCCTTCTCCAGGGAGGCTAAAAATTCTTTTGTTTCCTGATCCATCAACATTTCCCCTTTGAAAAGAAAATTTACTATCTATTATATACTAAAAAAAGGACAAAATACGTTTGAGAATTTAAGTCGAAAACTCAATGTTGTACATTAAGTATAACATCATATATAGTGATTATAGTAAATGATATTAATGAAAAAGGCAAATACATGAGCTATCTATTAAAAGATTTCGGGAAATTGTTAAAAAGAAATTATAAAGAATTGCGCCAACAATATACTCTTGTTTCAACAAATTGTATGCGCCTCTATGATCAGAATTTGCAGGAAATTCCAGTTTCAGTAGATATGTATAATGGGAAAGTCCTCATCACAGATTATGGGTTAGGAATAGATGATGAAAAAGTAACCCCTGAATCATTGTGCAGAACGGCAGCAGCGATGATTTATGTCAAAAGGGAAGATGTAATTTATAAATATCGTGGAAAACTGCAAAATCATCAGCAGCATAAAAAAACAAATCAGCTGCCCAGACAAGTTATTGTTTCGGAAAATGGATTAAATTTTTTAGTTGATCTTGGTCAATACAGTGATACAGGTCTTTTTCTTGATCATTCTGTTACGCGCAAACTGGTTATGCAGGAATCGGCACAGAGATCAATACTTAACCTTTTTTGTTATACCGGTTCTTTTACCGTATATGCTGCTGCCGGATGGGCAAAAAAGATTGTTTCTGTAGACCTCTCAGGTCCTTATCTAAAATGGGCTGAAAAAAATATGGAGATAAATTCATTAGTATCTGATACTTTTAGTTTTGTTCAGGACGATTGTAAAAACTTCCTGAATACTGCTGAAAAGAAGAAGGAACGATTCGATCTGATAATTCTCGATCCACCCAGTTTCTCAAACAGCAGAAAAACCGACCAAACTTTTAATGTGCAGCGAGATCATGTAGAATATATAAGGCAAAGCATCAGACTGCTGCATGAGGACGGATCTGTTTTATTTTCAACCAATCTCAGTAATTTTAAACTACAGAAACAGCAATTAAAAGAATGTTTCATAAAAGAGATTACTTATGACACTATTCCGCCCGGATATTCCAGAAAGAGATTGCCTCATACCTGCTGGGTAATAAGTAAACACACGCTTAATTGAGCTAGTTTCACAAATTTTAAAAAAAATCGTCCATTTACGTATTTTT
>JAEINM010000545.1 GCA_016342385.1 Spirochaetaceae bacterium
CTTTATTCTCTGCAGCATTTCCACCTTTTAGCTGATCGAGGGTGAATCCTTCAATCCCGACAGATGCAGGATCAAAGATATAATCCTCTTTCTTCCCGGTTTCATCTATAAAAACCACTCTGGAGGAGGCCGATACTGATAATTCATCAATTCCATCGAGACCATGAATAACCATGACCCTCTTAACTCCCAGCATATGAGCGGCATTGGCGACAATGTCACAGAGATCTTCTTTGTATACACCGATTATCTGATACTCCGCTGCGGCGGGATTCACCAGAGGCCCCAGAAGATTCATTATGGTTTTCACTCCCAGAGCTTTCCTAACCGGTGCGGCAAACCGCATGGCTTTGTGGTATACGGGAGCATATAAAAATGAAAATCCCGTATCATCTATCAATTGTTCAGCCTGAGCGGGAGTGATATCAACGGGAACACCCAGTTCTCTGTAAAAATCGGAACTGCCACTTTTAGAACTGACAGCCCGGTTTCCATGCTTGGCCACAACAGCACCGCCCGCCGCTGCCACCAGGGCTGAAAAAGAGGAAATATTAAAGGTGTTCAGCCCATCTCCACCTGTACCGCATGTATCGAGTACAGGCCCCGATGTTTTTATGGGAACCCTTTTCTTCTGGAGAACAGATGCGCAACCGGCAATCTCTTCGGCACAAATCCCCTTGGCATTAAAGGCGGTGAGGAATCCTGCCATATACAGTTCGCTTAGACTACCATCGGTCAGTTCTTCCATAAATAGAGCCGCCTCTTCCTTCGTGAGGTCTTTTCCATCCATAATTTTTTCCAGCTTCTCTTTTACAGGAAAAGCTTCTCTTCTGTAATTGATGAAGTTCAGAAGAAGTTTTTTCCCCTCTTCCGATGCAATAGATTCGGGATGGAATTGCACACCCTCTACAATATATTCTTTATGGCGGACTCCCATGATTTCACCATCGTCGGTAAAAGCAGAGACTTCCAATAGGGGGGGAAGTGTCTCTTTATTAATGGCAAGAGAGTGATATCTGGTGCAGTTTATAGAAGGAGTCACATTGCGGAAAATACCTCTCCCGTCATGGCTAACCGGTTCCACCATGCCATGAACGATCCTTTCGGCCGATATAATATCTCCTCCGAAAACTTCTCCGATAACCTGATGCCCCAGACAGACTCCGAGAATGGGGATTTTCCCGGCAAAAGTTCTGACGACCTCCAAAGAGATTCCCGCATCCTCCGGTCTACCAGGACCGGGAGAGATAATGATCCCCTTGGGATTCATCTCTCTTATCTGCTCAATGGAGATGGAGTCATTCCTATAGACTTTTATAGGAATTTCCGTCAGTTCTGTCATAAATTGAAAGATGTTGTAAGTAAAAGAATCAAAATTATCAATAATCAGGTACATGTTAAACCTCCACACCAAGGGCTGTAGCCAGGGCTCTTAATTTCTCACCTGTTTCTTCGAATTCACGCTCCGGTGTTGAGTCATAAACAATACCGCCTCCAGCCTGGAGATAAATATTCTCTCCTTTTTTCAGGGCACTTCGAATAGTGATACAGGAATCCATGTTTCCTCCCGGCTCCATTATTCCAATTAATCCCGCATAAAACCTACGGGGATATTTCTCTATTTTGCTAATAGTCTCTATGGCCTGAATTTTAGGAGCGCCAGAGACAGTCCCCGCGGGAAAAGTGGCTCTTATGGCATCGGCTGAACTTTTCCCCTCACCAAGATCTCCTTCAACTTGTGAGACAATGTGCATCACATGAGAATAGCGTTCAATGGTTCTGTATTCCGTCACCTCTACCGTTCCACTCTGACAGATTCGTCCCAGATCATTCCGGCCCAAATCTACAAGCATAAGGTGTTCAGCGCCCTCTTTGGGATCAGCCAGCAATTCCTTTTCAAGTTGCTTATCCTCAAAAGGGTTTTTACCTCGTCTTCTCGTTCCTGCTATCGGTCTGACCAGTGCGCGGTTATCATTAATTTTCAGATGAACTTCCGGAGAAGAGCCGAAAAGCTGAAAATCGGTAAAATCAATATAAAAAAGATAGGGTGAAGGGTTTGTAGACCTGAGTCTTCTATAGGCTTCCAAAGCTGGAAGATCTGTTTTTACTGTCAATCTTCTCGATGGTACAGCCTGAAGCAGATTCCCTTTAATAATCTCATCCCGTATAGTTTCTACG
>JAEINM010000546.1 GCA_016342385.1 Spirochaetaceae bacterium
GCAGATTACAGCCATCCCTAAATCCGCCGTGAATATGGAGGGGGATCTTGTAGATTTCCTAAAAAATCAAACCGGTTCTCTAGGAGAATTGGAGAAAGAACTCTATGCCACAATGTCCTGCCGAAGTGCCGTTAAAGATGGAGATCCTGTCGATCCTTTATCGGCTCTCGAACTCATAAAAGGAGCCTTTCAGCTTGAAAGTGCACGATGTCCTCATGGACGGCCGATATGGTTTGAGCTTTCTAAAAACGAATTATTTGAACTTGTGGGAAGAAAGATTTGAATGCTTTCTACTAATTGAGTTTCAAGGCCTCCCTCAATTCCTCTGAAGTAGGGAGGTAAAAATTTTAATTCAGTTTTCTCTTCTCCCCTTCGGGGAGACCGAGAGGGACTGGAAATATATTAATGAATTCCAAATGATCAATGATAAATTGTTTGGTAGGAATAGAAAAAATGAAGGAAAACAATTATGGGATTGAGTAATAATGATGTTCTGAAAAAACTGAGATACGCTATGCATCTCAATGATTCGAAAATGAAGGATATCTTTGAACTGGGTGGTGGAAATACTTCTATAAGTGAAGTGTCTTCCTACTTAAGTGGAGAAGAGGACTCCTCTTTCAGAGAGTGTTCAGACCGTAACCTCGTATATTTCCTCGATGGGTTAATTACGCTGAAAAGAGGAAAAAAGGACACAGCCCGGAAAACAGGCCGTGTTCTAACCGCAAAAGATAAAGCTACTGACTGATCAGATTTTGAAGTTCACGGGCTTTCTCATAATCGGGATTTTCCGAAAGAAGAGATTTGACTGTTTTAGATGCGCCCTCAGTATCTCCTGAAGAAAAGAGGACATGGGCTAACCTGTAATAGGCATCCCAGTAAGTTCTGTCGATTGAAATTATTTTTCTCAAATGGCTAATGGCTTCTGTATTTTTCCTGGTTTCTATATAGGCGATAGAGAGGTTAAACAGTATATCCGTATCATCGGGTTTAACAGCAGTAGCTTTCCGGTAATATTTTATACAATTATCAAAGTCTTCAATATGCAGATAAATAGATCCGAGATTATTCCAGATGACAAATGAATCGGAATCGATCTGCTCCGCAGCTTTCATGAAAGAAAGTGCCTGATTGTAATCTCCCGCCTCATCATATATGAGCGCCAGATTAATAAGAGGCTTAATATAAGAGCTGTCCAACTTAATAGACTGAGTATACATTTGAATCGCCGTGTCTATCATCGACAGGGCTTCGTTTATCTCACCCATAGTAAAATAGTATTTCGCGTTTACAGGATCCAATTTTAATGCATTGGACGCACTGATAATAGCTGTACTGAAGTCACCTTTCATTATCTGAACAAGTGCCAGATTGTGATAATTCTCACCGTTTTCAGGTTCAAGAGCTGCCGCTTTTTCATAATTTATTTCAGCAGAATCATAGTCCCTGCCGGAAAACTGCGCTAAAGCAAGACTTTTCCTGTAACGGACATCTTCAGGATTCAACTCGACTGCCATTTTTAGAGTTTTCAATGCTTCAGAAGTATTTCCCAGCTGAAAATGAAGTTTTCCCGCTTCCCAGAAAGAGGGAGAATGGGTTGGTCTCATCCTATAACTTTCAATAAAAGCATTGAGAGCGTTGGTACTCATGGATAGCTGATTTTCAGTTAATCCCAAGGCAAAATAATTCCCCTGGACTTTGGGGTCAAGCATTTCACAACTCTTAAATGAGGAAAGAGCATTCCTGAATAAACCGGCTTTATACTGATTTTTTCCAAGTTCGTAATACAGCGGTCCATTGTCGCCATTTATACTGACCGCTTTCTCCATTTCTTCTATGGCTCGGTTCAAATTACCTTCTGCAGCATAAATCTTTCCAAGATTAAAATGAGACTGCCAATCATCGGGATTATCAGCAATAGCCTTTTCATATTCCTGCCGGGCTCTATTCCGATTACTCTGATTGTCGGGATTCTCATTATAATAGGAATCTCCTATTATAGCATAGGCTTCTCCGTTATCGGGATCCAGATCAAGAACTCTCCGGGCAATATCTCTTGCTCCAGACCAGTCTTTTCTGGCCAATGCTCTTTTGGCATCATCAAGAAGGGCATTCACCTTTCTCTCTGTTTCTTCCCGAGCCTGTCTTTCTGCTGTTGACTCGGCTTCTTTCC
>JAEINM010000547.1 GCA_016342385.1 Spirochaetaceae bacterium
TTTTTCTGCCAGAAAGGCATGGAGTTTTTCTTCGGCGATAGATTTAGCCAGTTCCTCCGGTTTGAGAGCAGGATCCATATATTCTTCTGTTTCCACGGGATAGACAATAAAGGGCAATCCCATCTGATCAAGTAGAATCTGTCTTCTGGGTGATGCGGATATGAGGTGTATTCTTTCCATGGGTTTAGTTTAACAGATATATTTCTTTCTGTTGATTCTTTCAGAAAATAATTACGATGAAAAAAAATACACAGTTCAATTAAGGGGGCAAATCCTAAGCAATGCTTTTTTTCCCCGGGAAGCTGTATTATCATTTAATATTAGGAATGAAACTGTATTGTCTAGGAATAATTCATTGAACAGCTTATACCGGCTTATTGTAATGATCATTGTTTTCTCATTGTCTCATATGACCAAAGCAGCGGAATCCGGTGAAACATTCACTATTGTATATAATAAAGGCATAGCTCCCCTCAAATTTACTGATGCTGAGAATAATCCTTCAGGTCTGCTCAATGAATACTGGATTCTTATTTCAGAAAATTCGGGAATGGTATTTAACTTTATAGAAGCTGGTACTTTCGAAGAATCTCTGGAAATGGTCAAAGACGGTAGAGCTGATATTCATGGAGGGCTCTTTTTTACGGAAGAACGGAACTTATTTCTCAATTATACGGAACCGATTTTCCAGCTGAAGAGTTACTTGTATTCCAGTCCCGATCTACAGCCTCCGGAGAATCTCGATCAAGCCAGAGGATTACTGATCGGAACTGTTCAGACTGGTTTTTCAGTCAATGAGCTCAAGAAAAATCATCCGGAAGATCTGATTGTTATTTATGATGATTTTGAATTAATGATTGATGCCGCCCTTGATGGAGAAATAAAGGTCTTTGTCTGTTCTGATTTTCAGCTTAATTACCATTTATCTTTGAAAAATAAGGAAAATATCTTCAGTCACGGGAAAAGACCTTTTTTTGATCAGTCCTATTATGGTGCTGTCTCTAAGGAAAATATGGATCTTATTGAGGAGATCAGGAAGAGTCAGAGTCGTTTAGATATATACGATATTGTCGCTCTGAAAACCAAATGGCTATATTATAAAGCAGTCAGTTCCAGTGACCCGACTTTGGAATCTCTCTCTGAAGAAGAGATCTCCTGGATCAAGAGAAAAAGGGTGATCACTCTTGGAGCTGATTCAAACTGGCCGCCTTTGGATTATCTCGATTCCCAGGGGCATCACAGAGGGTTGTCTGCAGATCTACTGAAACTGATTGAACAGAGAACGGGACTTCGAATAGAAGTCCGGGGAGATGATTGGCTGGTCATTATGGATCAGATGAAAAACAGGGAACTCGATGGTCTCACCTGCGTTATTCCAACAGAGGGGAGAAAAGAATACCTCCAGTTCAGTCCCTCTTATTTTAGTGCCGAGACGATTCTACTTGTGAGAAAAGGAGAGGACGACATAAGAAGTATAGACGATCTTAAGGGGAAAAAAGTGGCGGTAGATAAAGATTCATTTGTCTATGAAACACTGTTAAAAGAATATCCCCATATTAATCTGTTTATCACAAAATCTAATGAAGAGTCCATTCTTGCCGTTTCGAATTTTAAGGCCGATGCCTACATTGGCAATATTGCCGTGATAAATTATATCATCAGTCAGAGATTGCTTACAAATCTACAATCTGTAGCAAGCATTCCGGGAATGTCTTCGGATCTTTCCATCGCCATAGATAAAAACCAACCGGTTCTTTTCAGCATAATCGATAAGGCTGTGAGAAGTATAAATTCCGAAGAGTTATTCCAGATCCTTGAAAAATGGTATTTAGTGACAACAGATAAAAAAATAGTCCTGTCTCAACAGGAGGATATCTGGCTGGAGAATCACCCAGTTCTCAGAGTGGCAGGCGATCCCCATTGGGCTCCGATCTCTTTTTTCGACGGTAATGGTGAGTATTCGGGAATCCTTCCGGATATTTTCACATTGATTGAAGAGAGAAGCGGTCTGAATTTTGAATATGTTCAGACAGACTCATGGAGCGGGACTCTGAGGCTGATGGAAGAAGGTGACCTGGATCTTATTGATGGTATAGTTCCCAGTGCCGGACGAAGAGAGATTCTGGATTTCTCCGAAACCTATTTTTCCATGGATATGGTTAT
>JAEINM010000548.1 GCA_016342385.1 Spirochaetaceae bacterium
AGAAACGATTTCACTGAATGCCTATTTAAATATAATAATTGCGCACTTTGATATGATTACCCAGCATATGACCTGTTTTTTGTTATCGGTAAATAAAACTACAAAATAATCGGTAACTACCAGTACACAATAATCGGTAATCAAAAATACATAATTCATTAAGGAGGGGGAGATTGCCCTCGATGACAATTTCCCTCTCCTTGACATCCGTTTTTTCGTAATAAGAGATATAACCTATAAATCGACTTATTATGGAAAAAGAAACATTTAATGCATGGATTATGTATCATGAAATTCAACAATTAGACCTTCTGGGCTTTAGCAAAAACAGAATAGCCAGATACTTAAAACTTAACTGGCGGACAGTCAACAAGTATTTTAACCTTACCGAAGAAGGGTATGAGCAATTTCTTCTTCAAAAATGCCGGAAAGACAAAATACTGGATCCATATACGGATTTTGTACTCACCCACTTAAAAGAATATTCCGACACCAGCGCATCCCAGATGTTTGACTGGCTCAAGGAACACCATCCAGACCTGCCCGATGTGTGTGAAAAGACGGTCTATAACTTTGTGATGGATATTCGTCAGAAGCACAACATTCCGTTTATAGATTTCTTCAGGGAATACTTTCCGGTTGAAGAACTCCCCTTTGGCCTGCAGGCCCAGGTTGACTTTGGAGAATACAACATGCGGGGTCATGGTAAAAGCAGGAAAAAGGTGTGTTTTTTTGCAATGGTCTTATCACGAAGCCGGATGAAATATATCTGTTTTCTAGACCGGCACTTTACGGCAAAAGACGTTTGCATAGCACACGAGAAGTCTTTTGAGTATTTTGAAGGTATTCCACAAACCATTGTTTACGATCAGGACAGAACCATTGTAGTAGATGAAAACATCGGCAATATTATTCTCACCTCTGATTTCAGAAACTATACTAAATCCAGAAGCTTCAAACGACATTTTTGCCGGAAAGCAGACCCTGAAAGTAAAGGGAAGGTGGAAAATGTTGTTGGCTATGTTAAAAAAAACTTTCTCTATAACCGGAAATTCTTCGATCTGGACACACTTAATGATCAGGCCATTGCATGGTTGGAAAGAACAGCAAACAAGAATATTCATAATCTCACTAAAAAGAGCCCTCTGGATGAATTTGCAATCGAGAAACAGCACCTATCACCATACACGCCATTAACGATTAAAACAGATGATATGAAAAAGAATATTGTAAGAAAAACAAATGTGGTTAACTACAGAGGAAGTTTTTATTCCTTGCCTCAGGGAACCTACACTGGGAAAGAGGTATCTGTTTTGATAAAAGAACAGGATGGAGAAGTTCAAATCTATTCTACCGAGAAAAACTTTATCTGTTCTCACAAGCTATCCGCCGAAAAAGGAAAAACCATCATAAACACTGATCATCGCAGGGATAAATCTGCCAGTATTAATGAAATGATGCAAGCTGTTGCTGAATCCTTTAGTGATACGGAAAAGGCAATAAATTATTTTAAAAAAATCCAAAAGGACTTGCCACGATACACTAGAGATCATTTGCAGGCAATAAGCAGAACGCTAAAAGATATCCCGCAGAATATTGCTGATAAGACTCTTGATTTTTGCATAAAGAATCACAATTACGACGGGCATGACTTTGAGAGCGTGTCTTTTATTTTATGGGATACCAGCTCTTTGAAGATCAAAGTTCCGGATATAAAACCTATGAACATGAACAATGTCAGTAAAGTTAATGAGAAACCTGAAATAAGCGATATAAACGATTATCAGGATATTATAAACACTTAAATCATAAATTATGAGCCAGGCAGAAATTATTAAAACCCAGTGTAAGCAACTTCGATTACCAACTGTAGCAAATACTATAAACGAGGTAGTCATGAAGGCGGAAAAAGAAAAAATAACGTACTTAGAGTTTTTGAATCTATTATTCAACTCTGAAATCAGTCAGCGAATGGAAAAAGATAAAGAACGAAGGCAGAAGAATGCCCGGCTGCCATTGAGTTACAATTTAGATTTATATGACTTTACCTCTGAAAACAGTATGAGTCCGCAAGACCTAAAGCAGCTCAGGGAACTCAAATGGTTAGAACAGAACTACAATGTGAT
>JAEINM010000549.1 GCA_016342385.1 Spirochaetaceae bacterium
CGTGTGCTCTTCCGATCTATTTACCTTCCCCTTTAATACAATAAAATTTTAGTATATAAATCAGGAGAAGTCCAATCAGTGCATAGTCTCTGTTGGCTAAACCTACTGAATATTTTCAGATAAATATTGTAGTACTTTAGATTTTTTTGAAAATGGGGAAGAAGGATGATGAACAGGCAGACAGCAGCAGGAATTGAAAATCCATGATCTGGATACATAGAAATTTCCCCAGAGGTTTTGACGATATATCCAAAGCGGAAATGCTCGCCTCCGGATTGACTCAGGTTTCCGAGCGCCTTTTTACAGGAGATCATTTTGACCTGTCAAACAGTGCCTATGCCGGCTTTACGGTTGAAGAGATCTCACGGGGTAAGAGCGCTGAAGAGGCGATTAAAAACATCTGTATCGACATTCCCTCACCCTACCGAGTGGAAAAACTTCAGGGATCGAAAAGAATGGGTTCCCTGACCTATGCTTTTCTGGCTGAAGACCATGTGGGAGGGGACATTAGAGCAGCCGATCCGGCTGCCATTATTCTGGTTTTTACTCCTGACGGCACATGTTGGGTCACAGGATTTTTAAGAGAAAAAGAGGACAGTGTCGTGGAGAAACTGGGAGAAATAACAGAGAGGACTTGTGTATCCCTAGCCGCACAGGCAGCCCTGGCCCTGGTGAATCTTGCCCCGGATGAACCGATTGTCGATCCCTGCTGTGGTACAGGACTGATCCCCCTGGCAGCCCTCCTCAGAGGAAAAGAAACTTATACGGCAGATAATAATTACAAAATGCTGAGGATGGCCAGATTGAACAGGGACCTGCTGGATCTGGATATTGAAATGCCCCATAAAGAAGCAATGGAGCCATGGATTGAGAACTGCTGCCTAGTTACTGATTTTCCCGCTGAACGATCATGGATGTCCAATACAAAGGATGTATCCCTGGAATTGTTCAAAGCCTGGATTCCCTATATAAAAAGTTTCTGTGTTATTCTACCCAATAGACTTATGGAAAATCTTCCCGAAAATATACAGATTAACAAGAGGATTAATTTTACGGCTGATAGAGTCATTATTATTGGAACTCCCCATAAACTTCTGACAAAACAGTTATTTCCCGTTAACTAATGCCTTAAAATAAGCCGGAGCCGAAGATTCGAATATCATCTCTTCTTTTGTAAAGGGATGATTGATCTTCATAAAGGCCGAATGGAGAGTCAGCCTTTTAATATCCTTGTCACTGGCTTTATCACCATATGTCTTATCTCCCGCAACAGGGTGGCCCTTTTCGGCAAAATGGACCCTGATCTGATTCTTTCGGCCTGTGAGCAGATTAATGAGTACAAGACTGAACTTTGAGGATTCTCTTATAACCTGATAACGGGTTTTAGCCAGCTTACCCTTTTGCGGATCATTCACAGAATACATTCTGTGAATGCTGTTCTCAGCAAGATAGGATGAGATAAGATCCTCTTTTTCCTTCAAAACCCCATGGACCAGAGCATAGTACTTCTTCTCAAAATGCTCCCATTCACTCTGAAGGTACATTTTTGCCTGTTCAGTCTTGGCAAAAATGAGAACTCCCGAAGTATCCCGATCAAGGCGATGTACAATGTACACCCTGTTTCTAGATTTATGGTTTCCTTTTTTCACATAATCATTTAGTAAAAAATAAGCGGTGTTTTCTTTTTCTTTTCCTGTGCTAACAGAAAGAAGACCGCTTCTTTTATCTACAACCAGAATATAATGGTCTTCATAGAGGACATTGAGCCCTTTCGGCTGAAACCTCTTGGGAGGCTGTTTAAATTTTTTTTGGTTCATTTGCATCTAAGGGGGACAATACCATGGATACCCCGAAATACATAAGCCCCGACATGGTAGAAACAGTATTGTTGTGCTAATATTCCTTTATGACTGAAAAAGAGTTATCAGAAATAAAAAGAACTATTAATGCTCTCATTTCAGAAATGGAAGAGAGCAATGTCTATTTAGATAAGGCGACTCAGCCCATAGAACCCAGTGTAGCCATAGGCCGTCTAACCCGGATGGAGGCTATTGGTGAAAAAAGTGTCAATGAAGCCAGACAGGTCAATGTAAAACTGAGACTGGAAAAATTGAAC